>NZ_JBEXLH010000001.1:600809-694844 GCF_040609855.1 Nonomuraea sp. NPDC004580
CCTTCCCGTACGCGTCGGCCAGGGCCCGCCGGCCCAGCTCTTTGAGCCACGCCGGGAACTCCGCCACCCGGCGGCCGTTCACGTCGTGGGCCAGGCGAGTGTAGCGGTAGGGCTGCCAGTGCCAGCCGACGCAGACAGTCTGCACGGACATGACGCCGCCGCCGGGCAGCACGGTGTGCCGGATCGGCACGGGGCCCTTCGCCCATTCCCGGCACGCTTGGACGAGGTGGCGTTGCTGGTCGAGGGTGAGCCAGCCGGGCACATGCACCGCGCCCGGGGCGATCTCTCGGAACGGCAGCGGGATCACGAGATTTCCTGATCTGGGGTCGCGGGCCACATGCCCCCATTCTCGTGGACGGCCCCCGCGACCCACTCGGCCTCGTGGAGCCCGTCCCATCGGCGTGGAGCATGACGGACCTATGTGGCGTCGTGGAGGACGAGGCCGAGAGTGTGGCGCAGGCCGGAGCGTACGGTGCTGACGCCGTGCCGCACCGGCGCGGCCGACCAGCCGCGCGACGACCGCACCGGCCGGTCGCGCGTGGTGAAGACCAGCCCGTGACCCTGGGGCAGCAGCGTCACCGTGCCCCGCGACTGCGCCCGCGGCCGCTGCTCCACCAGCAGGAACTCCCCGCCCGTGTAGTCGTGGCCGGGCCGGTCAAGCCCGATCACCACCTGGAGCGGGAACACCAGGTCGCCATAGAGGTCGCGGTGCAAGGCGTTCCAGTCGTTCTCGCGGTAGCGGAGCAGGATCGGGGTCGGCCTCGTCTGCCCGGCGCGGTGGCACATGTCCAGCCATTCATTGAAGTCGTCCGGCCAGGGCGCGGGCTGCCCCAGCCGGGCCGCCCAATCCCGGGCGATCGGCAGCAACCGGGCGTAGAACGCGGCCCTCAGCCGTGCGATCAGGGGAGGGATCGGGTGCCCGAAATATCGGTACTGTCCGGCGCCGAAGCGGTGCCGTTCCATGTCGATGGTGGCGCGGAAGTGCCCGGGTTCGTCGTACAGGCCGGCGATCTGCGCGCACTCCTCCGGAGTGAGCACCTGCGGGGTCAGCGCGCAGCCGTACGCGTCGAGCTCGCGCGCCAGCCGCTCGTCCGTCACGATGTCCATGCCTGTCCCAACACCGCCGCCTCGCCGGAACTCGGCAGTTTTCGGACCTCGCGCCCGGTCATTTGATCGCGGGGGCCGGACGTCGTACGCTCACCGCACTCCGGACCCAGGAGTGAGCACCCAGGGAGTAGGCATGGCCGCGTCGCGCGAATACACCTTCACCGGCACCCGAGTCGTCAACCACGTCCGCGAATGGCCCCATGACCGGCCGCGCTACGTCGCCCTCCTCGTGCACGGCTACGGCGAGCACATCGGCCGCTACGAGCACGTGGCCGACCGGCTCGTCCGCCACGGCGCCGCCGTCTACGGGCTCGACCACATGGGCCACGGCAGGTCCGAGGGCGACCGGGTGCTCATCGCGGACTACGAGGACGTGGTGGCCGACGTGCACGCCCTCGAAGGGCAGGCCAGGGCGGCGCATCCGGACGTACCGGTGGTGATGATCGGGCACTCCATGGGCGGCCTCATCGCGGCCCGCTACGCCCAGCGCCACGGCACCGGCCTGGCCGCGCTCGTCCTGTCGGGGCCGGTGCTCGGGGAGTGGGCGGTCGTGCCGCAGCTGCTGGCCTACCCGGAGCCGCCCGACACGCCCATCGACCCGGCCACGCTGTCGCGCGACCCGGCGGTGGGGGAGGCGTACGCGGCCGACCCGCTGGTCTGGCACGGCCCGTTCAAGCGGACCACGCTCGAAGCCCTCGCCACGACCCTCGACGTCATCACCAAGACCGGCCCGCTCGGCCCCCTCCCCACCCTCTGGGCCCACGGCGAGGACGACCAGCTGGTCCCCCTGGAAGGCACCCGTCCCGGCATAACCGCCATCCGCGGCACAAACCTGATCGAACGCATCTACCCAGGCGCCCGCCACGAGATCTTCAACGAAACGAACAAGGACGAAGTCCTGAACGACGTCACCTCGTTCATCGACCAGTCCCTGTCGTAAAGATCACTTTCCGTACGACCAACCACCATCACACAAGGGGCGGCGCTCCACGTCGTCGCGGGTACGGCGACGGCCGGGCATCGCCCGCGCCCTGCGACCCATAAGCCCACACCACACCCTCACCGTATCCTCCTCTACCTCGCCGTCCGGGTCGTCCCACCCCCACTACTCCGAATTCCGCCACGAGGTTCCAGCCCCGGCCCAGCGCACGACCCGTCCTGACAGGTCCCCGATGAGTTCTCGCCTCGCCACGGGTCTCCCTCTACGAGGAGGCGATATGAGCGAGCACGAGCAGGCGCTGAAGGCAGGGGTGGCACTGCTGGAAAGAGCCATCACGTACGCCCTCGGCAGCCTGCGCCTGGTCACCCCGGCCACCCTCTGCCGCCCCACCCCCTGCACAGCTTGGGCCCTGCACCACCTACTGACCCACCTGACGGACTCCCTCCAGGCCCTCGCCGAAGCCGCCGGCACCTCTGTCTCGCTCACACCCCAGAGCAAGGAACACGAACCCCCACCCCTGACCCCCACCGCCCACCGCCCAACCCCACTCCCCGGCCCCGGCCTCGGCCTCGGCCCCGGCCCTGGGCTTGGGCCGGGGCTCGGGGCAGGCCCTGCATCCGGGCACGAGCACAGGCGTGGGCCAGGGGACGGACGCGGGTTCGGGCTGGTGCATGGACACGGGCCGAGGGCCGGTCGCAGCTCTGAGCCTGGGCACCAAGGTGGGCCTGAGGAGGGGCGCGGGTTGGGCGTCGTGCACGGCTACGAGCCGCGGCCTGGCCAAGGCTCTGGGCTTGCGCACGGAATGGGGCCTGGCGACAGGTTCGCGCATGGAATGGAGCCTGGCGACAGGCTTGGGGATGAGCGCGAGTCCGGGCCCCGTAACCCGGCTCTGCTGCTCAGGGACAGTGCCACCGAGGTGCTCGGTCGATGGGTCGCTCTGTCGGGGGATGCCCTCATCGCCGTCGGCGACCGCAGGCTGACCCGTCCGATGGTGGCGGCGGTGGGCGCGATCGAGATCGCCGTCCACGGCTGGGACGTTGCCATGGCGTGCGGTGAACGTCGCCCGCTTCCGCCACTCCTGGCCGAAGAACTGCTCGACCTGGCCCGGCTGTTCGTCACCGCTCAGGAGCGCCCAGCCCGCTTCGCCCCACCCTTCACCGTCCCTCCGCACGCCCCCGCCCAGGACCACCTCCTCGCCTACCTCGGCCGCGACCCCACCTGGACCCCCTTCCACTGACCACCTGCGCCGAGGTCCTCTGTCACCTGCGCTGAGGTCCTCTGCCACCTGCGCCGAGGTCCTCTGTCACCTGCGGAAAGGGTCTCCGTCATGGCTGCAGCGTCTTCGCCAGTGGCTTCGTCCATGGGCCTAGAAGGCGCGGGTTAGGGCCGAGGGTTCGCTTGTGGGTTCTGCTCCGAAAGGCCCAGGGCGGCGGGTTTTCGCTGGCCGGGCGTTCGGGGAGGCCGTGGCGCGGTGGGTGTTGAGGGGCTCGTGGTGGTGGCGACGGCCGCACGAAGAACGGTCGTCGCCACCACGTTGGCCGGCCTGTCCGCGGTGGACGAAGAGGTCGCCTCGCGGACTCGGACCGGACGGGTTACCGTCCCCCCGGCACGGTGTGGCTTGGGTGGCCTTCCAGCCATGGCTGGATACCTTAACCGATCTTCTCACCGTATCGGTCGGAACGCCGCCGGGTTCTACCCAGAGCCGCGTCACGGTGTGCGGTTTGACATTTCCGTACAAAGTGATCGTACGACGTGTGGGGTGGTGTTGTGCAGCCGGGTTCTGTTGGGCGACGTACCGGTGGTCGGCCTGGAGGCTCAGTCGCGGAGTGGTGTAGCCGCATGGCTTCCGGGCGCTTGCGGTTACGGGGCAGGGGTGTCCTCCTGTAGGACTTCCAGGACTTGTTCGCCGTACTTCGCGAGCTTGTTCTCGCCTACGCCGTTGACCTTGCTCAGCTCTGCCAGGGTCGTGGGGCGGGCGGTGGCGATCTCGCGGAGGGTCGCGTCGTGGAAGATGACGTAGGCGGGGACGCCCTGCTCCTTGGCGGTGGCGCCACGCCATGCGCGGAGGTGTTCGAAGAGGGGGGCGGCTTCGGCGGGCAGCTCGACGGCGGCCTTCGCGGACTTCGCCGAGCCGGCCGCCTTGGCGCGGGCCGGGCGGAGGGTGTCGCGGCGCAGCCGCACCTCGCGCTGGCCGCGGAGCACGTCGGCACTGGCGTCGGTGAGCACCAGGGCGCCGTAGTCGGACTCCACCGCCAGCAGGCCCTGGGCGAGGAGCTGGCGTACGACGCCGTGCCACTCCGCGTTGCCCAGGTCGGTGCCCACGCCGAAGACCGTCAGCGTGTCGTGGTCGTGCTGGATCACCTTGGCGGTCTTCTTGCCGAGCAGGATGTCGACCACCTGCCCCACCCCGAACTTCTGCCGCCGCTCACGCGCCAGCCGCAGCACGGTGGACAGCACCTTCTGGGCGGGGACCGTGCCGTCCCACGACTCGGGCGGAGCCTGGCAGGTGTCGCAGTTGCCGCAGGGCTGCGAGCCCTCCTGCCCGAAGTAGTCGAGCAGCATCGTGCGGCGGCAGCCGACCGTCTCGCACAGCGCGAGCATCGCGTCGAGGTGGAGCACCTGGCGGCGGCGGTGGGCGTCGTCGCCCTCCATGGCCATGCGCCGGTGCTGGACGACGTCTTGCAGCCCGTACGCCATCCACGCCGTCGCCGGCAGCCCGTCGCGGCCGGCCCGCCCGGTCTCCTGGTAGTAGCCCTCCACCGACTTCGGCAGGTCGAGGTGGGCCACGAACCGCACGTCAGGCTTGTCGATGCCCATGCCGAACGCGATCGTGGCCACCACCACGAGCCCGTCTTCGCGCAGGAAGCGGGCCTGGTGGTGGGCGCGCGTGCGCGCGTCGAGGCCCGCGTGGTAGGGGACGGCGGCGATGCCGTTGTCGGCCAGGAACTCGGCGATCTTCTCCACGGACGAGCGCGACAGGCAGTAGACGATGCCGGAGTCGCCGTCGTGCTCGGTGCGCAGGAACTCCAGCAGCTGCCGCTTGGGGTCGCTCTTGGCGGTGATGCGGTAGTGGATGTTGGGGCGGTCGAAGCTGGCCACGAAGTGGCGGGCCTGGTCGAGGTTGAGCCGGGAGGAGATCTCGCGGTGGGTGGCCGGCGTGGCGGTGGCCGTGAGCGCGATGCGCGGCACCTCCGGCCACAGCTCGTGCAGCCGCGAAAGCTCCAGATAGTCGGGACGGAAGTCGTGGCCCCACTGCGCCACGCAGTGCGCCTCGTCGATCGCGAACACCGAGATGTCGCCCTTGGCCAGCAGCCGCTGCGTCGCCTCGACGCGCAGCCGCTCGGGGGCGAGGTAGAGCAGGTCGAGCTCGCCGGCCAGGAACTCCGACTCGACGAGCTGGCGTTCGTCGAAGTCCTGCGTCGAGTTGAGGAACCCGGCGCGTACGCCCAGCGCTCTGAGCGCGTCCACCTGGTCCTGCATCAGGGCGATCAAGGGGGAGATGACCACGCCGACGCCTCGGCGCACCAGGGCGGGGATCTGGTAGCACAACGACTTGCCGCCGCCGGTGGGCATCAGGACGAGCGCGTCACCCCCGGCGACCACGTGATCGATGATCTCCTGCTGGCCCTCGCGGAAGGAGTCGTAGCCGAACACGCGGTGCAGGACGTCGGTGGGGGTATCCATGCGGCTACCTTACGTGTTCGGTGGCGGGTGGATGGCCGGTTCCGCCGACGGCGGAGCCGGGCAGCAGCCTACGAAACCGCCCGAATGCGGGAGTCTCGACCTATCTGGAGGCCGACGCCGTCACGAGGCGCGGTACGCCCACCTGTCGACTAGAGGTGGCCGAGGGTCGTGCTGCACGTCTACCGTACTCAAGCGGTCGCCCCTCCCGTACGCCCTGCGCCGGTCATTGCATGCCATGAAGCGCGCCGTAGCCGGCCGTCCGAATGATCGCCGGTGTGCCGATCAAGCGTTTGTGGAGCGTCCCACCGGTGATCGCGAACTACCGCGTTCCCGGCCATTCTCGCGGGAATGCGGGAATCAGCATGACGCGTATCACTATGCGCACTACAAATGATCGAATGGCCGCATAGCGTAAGCAATATGAGCATTTCCTACGTAGTGACTGGTGGCGGACGAGGCATCGGCAGGGCCGTGGCCGAGCGGCTCCTGCGCGACGAGGAGGCCACCGTGATCGCCGTCGAACGTGACAAGGATGCGCTCTCCTGGGCGGACGGCCGGCGGGTCGTGCCGGTCATCGGGGACGCGGCCGACGAGGAGGTCGCCGCGTGGGCCGCCGACCTGGCGCAGGAGTCGGGCACGCTGGCGGGGTGGGTCAACAACGCCGCGATCTTCCGTGACGCCTCCGTGGACTCGTCGCCGGTCGCCGAGGTCAGGGCCTTGATCGCGGCCAATCTCGACCTGGCGGTGGTGGGGTGCGCGACCGCCGTACGCCACTTCCTGGCCGCCGGCACCCCCGGCGCCATCGTGAACGTCACCTCGCACCAGGCCGTCAGGCCCGTGCCCGGCAGCCTGCCGTACGCGACGGCCAAGGCCGCCACGGAGGGGCTGACCAGGGCACTGGCCGTGGAGTACGGCCGGCGTGGCGTCCGGGTGAACGCGGTGGCGCCCGGCTCGGTGGCGACCGAACGGTATGAGCGGTTCCTGGCGGAGCAGAGTCCCGAGGGGGCTGCGGCCGTGGAGGCCGAGCTGGCCCGGCTGCATCCGCTGGGGCGGGTCGCCACGCCGGCCGAGGTGGCGTCGGTCGTGGCGTATCTGCTCTCGCCCGACGCGTCCTTCGTCAACGGGGTCACGGTGCCGGTGGACGGGGGTCGTGCGGTGCTGGGGCTCGACCCTGAAGCTCGGGAATGAAAACCGTTGCCAACGGGTTGCAGGGGGCATGAAGAAGAACCTGCACCCCGCGTACCGCCCGGTCGTCTTCCGCGACCCGAGCGCCGGTTACGCCTTCCTCACCCGCTCCACGCTGACCAGCGGCAAGACGGTCGAGTGGGAGGACGGCAGGACCTACCCCGTGATCGACGTGGACGTGTCGTCCGCGAGCCACCCCTTCTACACGGGCAAGGGCCGCATCCTCGACACGGCCGGCCGCGTCGAGCGCTTCAAGCAGCGCTATGGCCGCGCCACGTCCTGAAATATCCCAAGAATCGTGATGGCGCCCGCGCGCCCTGGGCCACCCCAGGACGCGCGGGCGCACTGCGTTGCATGGCCGTGTGGGGGCGGGTGGGGTCTGAGGCGTTGGTCAGTGGTGTCGGCGGGGCTGCGGGCGGCGGGAGACTCGGCGGTGGCGGATGATCAGGAGGTCGACGGCGGCGACGACGGCCACTGCGGCTGCGATCGCCGCCTCCCACACCCATACCTGCTCGCCCGTCCGCATGGCCTGGACGGCGAAGAACACCGCAGCCACCACCCCCAGCACCAAGGCGATGATCGACAGCACCCGCCGCACGCCCAGCGCGCTGCGGGCCGTCACCGGCTCGGTGCCCTCGCGGTCACGCAGCCACATGGATCCGTCCTCTCCAAGTAAGGGTTCAGGCCAGGCAGCGCAGGGCGGCCGCCAGCCGGGGGTCGAGGTCGTGGCCGGCGGGGAGCCGGCCCACGGTGGCCTCCACGAAGTCCGAGGAGGGGAGCGTCGCGCCGACCCCGTTCACGGACGCCCTGACCTGCCCGTCGGCGGGCTCCACCTGCACCTTGGCCTCCTGCTCGGCCAGGACGAAGCGGCCCACCGCCACCCGCCACGCCGTCCGCCCGGCGGCCTCGTCGGACGAGACGGGCGCGCCCACGTCGTCGGCGTGGGTGGCGTACTCGGAGTCGTAGTGGAACGTCTGGTGACCCACCGGGTAGGGCCCGGACAGGGTGTCGAGGGTGCCGTCGGAGCCCAGTGCCCGCATGCGCGCCCGGGTCTCGCCGTTCTTGGTGCGCCACTCCTCCAGCACCTGCCCGATCGGCAGGCTCCTGCGCTGGCGTACGGACAGCTCGTTGAAGTCGTTGTAGTCGCTCACGCCCTCGGCGGCCAGCCGCGCCATGAGGTCCGGGACGGTCCCGTCGAGGCAGGCGTGGTTGTAGAGCTCCTCGCCCGCGAGGTGCGCGAGCACGTCGCGGACCGACCAGCCGGAGCATCGTGACGGCCGTGCCCAGCCGGCCTCGTCGAGCCCGGAGAAGAAGCGGTCGAGCCTGGCGGCCTCGGCGTCGAAGATGTCGAACGGGTTGAAGTCTTTGAGCAGGTCCTCGGACATACCGGGGACGCTACCCGTCAGATCCGACGATTCACGGCCCGGTACGGACGGCGCCCCCGATGGCCGACCTGACCCGCTCGTACTCGGCGGGGCAGGAGGGCGCCCGCTCCGGCGGCACCCAGCCGCCCTTGGCGATGGAGGCGTACTTGGCCGGGTCGGAGCCGTAGAGCAGGCAGGCGAACGTCGCCGACTCCTTCATGCCCTCCAGATGCTCGGCGCCGTCGTGGCCGGCGAGCAGGTGGCGGGCCTCGGCGGCGGCCACGACGTGCTCGGGGTCGTCGGCGAGCAGGGTGAGCGCGGCGAACTGGTCGGCCTGCGCGACGCTGTCGGGCAGGCCGTTGAGCGTGGTCAGGGCGTGGCCGAGCTGGCGGTGGAAGAGCATGGCGAGCGCGCCGTCGGTGCGGGCGCCGGTGGCCTTCGCGTCGGCCTCCTCGGTCTCGGAGATGCCCTTGATCGTGCGCTGCACCTTGTCGACCAGCGAGTAGCAGATGGTGATGCGGCGCTTGCCGGAGCTCCAGGTGGTCTCGGGGGAGTCGCAGTCGCGGGCGACGACCTGCACGTCGCGCGGCGGCATGATGTCGGTCTTGAGCGCCTCGCTCTTCTTCAGCAGCCGTTCTGCCTGCTCGGCGCTGTTGGAGGAGGGCTGCTCGTAGCGTACGGACACCTCGGGTGAGGGTGCCGCTCCCAGGGCGCTCGTGATGCTCAGGACGAGGGCGATCACGGAGTGCGGCATCCGGGGAGCTCCTTCAGGGGTCGGCCGTCGCAATGGGTGGTCCCATGCGGCGATATCAAGATCGCTAAACCTCCCGGACGGTAAAAAGCCGGAAACCCGGCCCCGCGAGGGGACCGGGCTTCTCGGCCTGGATCACATGAGCGGGACCTTCAGGCCCTGCCCAGGTGGTCAGTGACGGTGCCAGGTGTACACGCGCACGTAGTCGCTACGGCTCGTGGTGTCCTCGAGACGGCGGTCGCCGCTGAAGACGGCACGGAAGGAGCCGCTCTTGTACGCACGGGTCTTGGCGTAGAACTTGCCACCCCACGACGTACGGTCGGTGGCGACCCACTTCCAGGTGCTGGAGCCGTAGGCCTTGTAGTAGATGTTCACCCGCTCGTTGCGGACGCCGTCCCAGTCACGGCCGTCACGGGCCTCAAGACGACCGGTGAAGGTGATCGTCCTGCCCTTGTGGACCTTGCCGGGGCTGGCGTAGAAGCGCGAGATGCGGGTGTCGTCCTTGCTCTTCACCTGCTTGACGTAGAAGTAGGCCGAGTCCGTGGCGATCCGCTCGCCGTCGCGGTCGAAGGCCACGGCGGTGGCCTTCCACTTGCCCTGCGGGTCGTTCTCGTTGAAGGCGGCGCTGAAGCGCCAGCCCTCGAGGCCCTTGACGTCCTTGGCCGCGAGCGTGCGCACGCCCGCGGGGGCCACGCTGAGCTCGACGCGCTCGACGTTGCGGCTGGCGAGGACGTTGAAGTGCGCCGTGGTCTCGGCGCCCTCCTTGACCAGGACCGGGTTCGGGCTGACGTCCTTGATGTAGAGCTTGGTGTGGGGCCTCGCGGCGGTGGACGCCGAAGCGACGCCCGCGCCCGAAACCACCATGGTGCCGCCGACCATGGCGGTCAGGATGCCTACTGCGAACTTCTTCATGAGGGTGCTGATTCCTCTCCCCGTATTGACTTCAGAGCGTGGCCTGGGGGTGCCGCGCTCCCTCTACTACTTTGAGGCACGGGATCGGGAAAAGGTTGGGCCAAAGTTCCGAAAAAATTTCGATCAAGCTTTAACCAGTACTTATGCGGAAAAATGGGATTTAGGACACGTGATCGACTACGCTCTGGCGCCATGACGGACGTCTACACCCTGGGAGAGCCACTGGGCGTCGTCTCCAGCGGCAGAGTCCGCCATGAGAGCGAGGCCAGGCTGGACGTCTGCGGTCCCGAGTTCACCCTCGCCGTCGCACTCGCCAGGCTCGGCCACGACTGCGCCTACCTGGGCAAGGTCGGCGAGGACGAGCTGGGCGCCAGGGCGCTGACCGTGCTGCGGGGCGAGGGCGTGGACGTCGCCGACACGCGGGTGGTGGCCGGCACGCGCACGGGGATGCTGCTCCGCGACACCCGCGTGGCCAGGCCGACAGGCGTCTCCCACTACCGCGCGGGCTCGGCGGGCTCGCTGCTCGCGCCGGGCAACGTCCCGATCGACCGGATCGGCGCCGCGAAGATGGTGCACGTGACCGGCATCACCGCCGCTCTGGGCAGGGACCCGCTCGAAGCCGTGCGCACGGCCGTCAACGCGGCGCGCAACGCCGGGGTGATGATCTCCTTCGCCGTCGAGTACGTCCCCGAGCTGTGGCCGTCCGTCCGCGAGGCAGAAGAGGTGCTCGGCGAGCTGGCCCGCGCCTCCCACCTGCTCTTCCTCCGCCAGGACGAGCTCGACCTGGTCAAGCCCGCCCTCACCCCCGAGCGCGAGGTCATCGTGGACCGGGGCGCGAAGGGCGCGAGCGTGCGCGCCGACCGCATGCGCTACGACGTCCAGGGCTGGCAGGTGCCGATCGTGGACACCTGCGGCGCGGGCGAGGCGTTCGCCGCCGGTTACATCAGCGCCGCGCTCGACGGACTCACCCCGCAGGAACGCCTGCACCGCGGGGCGCTGCTGAGCGCCGCCGCGGTGACCAGCGTGAGCGACTGGCAGGGCATGCCCACCAGGGCCGAGCTCTAGTCGGCTCTAGGGCGTGTTTCATAAGGCACTGAGCCACTGGTTGATCGCAGCGATGATGACGACGGCTTCGTAGCGTACGGCGAGCTTGTCATAACGGGTCGCCATGCCGCGGTTGCCTTTGAGCAGGTTGATGCCGCACTCCACAGCGTGACGCAGCCGGTAGAACGCGGGGTCGAAGGACGGCGGGCGACCTCCCTTCGATCCCTTGGCTCGCCGCTGAGCGTCCTGGTCGGCCTTGCTCGGAATGCACGCCTTGATCCCACGCCGGCGCAGATGAGTCCGGTTGGCCTTGCTGGTGTAGGCCTTGTCGGCCAGGACCCGATCCGGGCGGGTCCTGGGACGGCCACCGCCGAGGCGGGCCACCCGGATCTTGCCGAGCACCGGGATGAACTGCGGGCTGTCGCCCCGCTGCCCGGCGGTCACCACCGCAGCCAGCAGCTTGCGGCCCTGCTCGCAAGCCAGATGGGTCTTGGTGGTCAGCCCGCCGCGTGAGCGCCCCAGCGCGTGATCGGCCGGCTCGCTGTGCACCCCGCCGGGTGGCTCCTTCTGCAGGTGACCGTCCCGGCGGGCTCCGGCCGCGTGCTGGTGAGCCCGGGTGATCGTGGAGTCCACGCTCACCGTCCAATCGATCTTCCCGGCGGCGTCCGCACACGCCTGCAACGCCGCCAGGATCCGCGCCCAGACCCCCTCCCGCTGCCAGCGCCGGAACAAGCCATACACGCTGAACCAGTGGCCGTAGCAGGCAGGAACGTCCCGCCACGGCGCCCCGGTCCGGATCCGCCACCGGATCCCGTCGATCAACTGCCGCCTGCTCCACTTCGGCGGACGCCCCTTGCCCGATGCGGCAGGCAGATGCGGCTCCAGCGCCGCCCACTGCGCGTCAGTGAGGTCGTGCCGCCTCGTCACCACTACGCTGGCCACGAGGTCTCCGGTATTTCGTTCTTCTTGGTCGTTGAACCAACTACCGGAGACCTCTTCGTTCAACGATCACCGACACGCCTCACACGTGATCTTTCGAAACACGGCCTAGTCGGCTCTAGTCGATGGTGAGGGTGAACGTCGAGGTCGTGTTCCTGATGTTCTGGTGGTTGTCGCTGAAGCGCAGGTTGTGGAAGGTGGCCGACCCGATCGCCGGGCCCTGGCCGGGCTCGGGCAGCTCGTTCACCCAGATCCCGAAGCCGGACTTGGCGTCGAAGGCGTCACCGCTCTTCCTGGCCCCGCTGATCGACACGTTCGTGAAGACCGTGTCCCGCACGGGGTTGAGCGGCGTGCTCGGGTTCTGGTAGCCGGTCTGGAACATGATCCCGCTGTACGTCGGGTCCACGATGTCCAGGTTGCTGACGCGGATGCCCTGGAACGTTTTCGAGGAGGAGAACAGCCACATCGCCGGGAACGTCTGCTGCCCCCAGAAGTGACCACCCGCCCTGACCAGCGAGATGTCGTCGAACCGCGTGGGCGGGCTGGCGCCGAAGCCGTGCATCGGGTAGCCGAAGTCCAGCGAGGAGATCGTGACGCCCGAGTACACCAGCGTGTCCGCCACGTAGATGTTCCTGAAGGTGTTGTCGTAGCCGCCGTACACCGCGAGGCCGGCCGCCCGCCAGGTCAGCAGCGAGGTCAGGTTCTCGTAGACGTTCCCGAACTGCTCGCCCGGGTTGTTGTCGGTGGCCGAGAACAGCGCGAAGCTGTCGTCGCCCGTTGACCTGGTCTCGATGTTGCTGACGCGGTTGCCGGTGCTGCCGTTGGTGAGGTTGAGGCCGTCGGCGAACACGTTCCTGATCCTGGAGTTCTTGATGGTCAGGTTGTCCACGTTCGTGCCCCACAACATGCAGACCTGGTGCTCGACCCAGATGCCGTCGATGGTGAGGTTCGCGACGTTGGTGAGGTCGAAGACCTTGCCGGGGCCGTTGATGCGGTCCACGTAGTTGCCGAAGTAGGCGAAGCCGGTGAACGACGAGCCGTTCGCGGTGGCGTCCGCACGGAAGCCGACGTCGGTGTTCTGCTGCCCGGCGGGCGCGTGGAAGCGGGTGAACCACGGTCCCGCCCCGACGACCTTGATCGCCTTGCCGTACACCTGGAACTTGCCGCTCGTCCGGTAGTCGCCCGCGGGGAGGTAGACGCCGGTCAGGTCGGTGTCCATGCGGGCGCGGTCAAGCGCGTTCTGCACGTCCTGGTGGGTGAAGCCGGCCGGTACGGCGTACTTCGCCGGGTCCGGGTTGGGCACCTGCGCGACCTGCTCGAAGTCCACGAAGTCGATCGCGTACGTCGAGGAGTTGGCCGCGTCCTTCTGGAGCCTGATCCTGCTCCCGGCCGGGACGGTCGTGCCGAGCATCAGGTTCGCCTCGTCGTAGATGTGGCGGGGCGGGCCGGCGCCCGGGTTGTTGGTCGGGCTGTCCTCGGGGCCGTACAACCAGGCGTGACGCGAGGTCAGGGGGATGGCCTTGCGGAACGTGCCGTCCACGTAGACGTTGAGCGTGGTGTCGATGCCGCCTCCGCCCGGCGCGTCGGGGATCGAGAAGCGGGTGACCAGGGTGTTCGTGGGGGCCTTCGCGGTGAACTCGACGTACGCGCCGGTCTGGCCGAGCGTCACCGCGCGCCGTCCCGACGCCTCGCCGGCGATCGTGCCGATCTCCCTGCTGGGGCCGACGCGGGTGGCGCCGCCGCCGATGGCCGCGTCCTCGGCCTCGTACGTGTCGTACGGCATGTTCGCGCCCCGCCCGACGAACAGCGGCAGCGTGCTGGTGTTGTTGTCCCGCTTGACCGGCAGCTCGTTGGCGTCGGCGGCGAGCACGGTCTTGACCGTGTACCTGCCGTTGGCCGCCGTCCACGTGCCCAGATTGACGGGGTTGGTGGTGGCGCCGGGGGCGATCGTGCCGCTCACGGAGCCGGTCAGCGTCCTGACGACGGTGCCCGACGCGTCGGCGACGGTGAGCGTGATGCCGTGGGAGCCGCCGCCGGAGGCGACGGTGCCCTGGTTCTTGACGGCGACCGAGAACGTCACCGTGCCGCCCGCCGCCGGGTTGCCCGGCGTCCAGGAGACGGGGGAGGCGATGAGGTCGGCCGTGTCGACCGGCCGGACCGTGAGGGTGCCGGTCGCGGTGTTGTTGGCCTCGTTCTGCTCGGGGACCTCGCCGTCCTCGTCCACCTTGGCCGACAGCTCGTACGTCCCCGCCTCCCGCGCGCCGATGTCCGCCGACACGGTCGCGGAGGCTCCGGCGGCCAGCGCGCCCACGGCGGCGGTGCCGACCTTCGCGCCGTCCGCGTAGAAGGTCACGGAGGTCGCGGCGGAGCCGGTGCTGCCCGCGTTCCTGACCGTCGCCGACAGCCGCACGTCGTCGGTCTCGACCGGCGAGGCGGGTGAGGAGGTCAGGCCGGTGATGGTGAGATCGGGGTTGGGCGCGGGCGTGCCGAAGATCTGGAACTCGGCGATCTGCCCGCCGGGCGCGCCGGTGTTGGCCGTGACCTGCAGGCGGACGTCGGCCGCCCGGCCGCTCACCGGGATCGTGACGCTGTTGCCGGTGGCCGGGTCGAAGGTGTAGGCGGCCTGGGGGACGAGGGTGGTGAAGGCGGTGGCGCCCTGGGCGCGGCCCTGGACGGTGAGCGTCTGGGTGCGGCGGGCCCAGACGGCGTCGGGGTTGAGCTTGAGGGTGATGGAGGTCAGCGTGGCGTCGGCGCCGAGCTGGGCGGTGAGCGTGGCCGGGTAGGCGGCGCTCTCCCAGTAGGTGCTGCGGTTGTCGTCGTTGGCGTTCGCGGCGACGTACGTGTGCGTGTGCGACGACGCGGTCATCGTCTTGCCGAGCGCGAGGTTGGCGCCGTCCTGCGGGGTGCCGGGAGCGGTGCCCCAGACCTCCAGCTCGGCGAGCTGCCCGGCGGGCCAGCCGCTGTTGGCCGTGATGTGCAGGCGCACGTGGCGGGCGGTCGTGCCGGCGGGGAGGGTGATCGTGGTGGCCGGGTTGACGGCGTAGGTCGTCTGGGGCACGACGGTGGTGAAGGTGGTGCCGTTCGTGCCGGTCTGGACGGCGAGCGTCTGCGTACGGCTCGGCCAGCCGGTGGGGAGCTTGAGCACGAGGCGGGTGAGGGTGGCCGTGGCGCCGAGGTCGACCTGGATCCACTGGGGCAGCGCGTTGTTCGCCGACTCCCAGTAGGTGGCCTGGTCGCCGTCGGTGACGTTGGCGGGCCGGTAGACGTCGGTGTGGCTGCTGGCGGTGGCGGGCCGGCCGGCGGCGAGGTTGCTCTCAGCGGCGGCTTGAGCGGCCGGATGGGGGACGACGAGGAGGGCGGTGAGTAACGTGAGGGCGGCTGACAGTGCTCTCATGAGGGGTGGCCCTTCGAGGGTGGGGCGGATGGCCGAACCATAAGATGTCGAGCAGATCGCCGCAATATTTCGACGACATTTCGCAAACGATGGACTGACTCGCGTTGTAGAATTCCGCCAAGCCGCGCTGGTCAGCGCACCCGTCAGAGGCACGAAGCCGCCGTGGGAGCCGCGCAAGGCACGACGTACGGTCTACGTAAGCCGTTGCAAGCGCTTGCGCTGAAGGCCGTATAGTTTGCGCATGACTCGACGACTCGCAGAGGTGGCCAAGAAAGTCGGAGTGAGCGAGGCGACCGTGAGCCGCGTGCTCAACGGCAAGCCCGGGGTGTCCGACGCGACCCGCGAGGCGGTGCTGACGGCGCTCGACGTGCTCGGCTACGAACGCCCCACCCAGCTGCGCGGCGACCGCGCCAGGCTGGTCGGCCTGGTGCTCCCCGAGCTGCAGAACCCGATCTTCCCCGCCTTCGCCGAGGTCGTCGGCGGAGCGCTGGCCCAGCAGGGGTTCACCTCGGTGCTGTGCACCCGCACGGTCGGCGGCGTCTCCGAGGCCGACTACGTCGATCTCCTGCTCCAGCAGCAGGTCAGCGGCGTCGTCTTCGCCGGCGGCCTGTACGCCCAGGCCGACGCCTCCCACGGCCACTACGAGCTGCTGCACGAGCGCAAGCTGCCCACCGTGCTGGTCAACGCCGCCGTCGAGCGCCTCGACTTCCCCCAGGTCTCCTGCGACGACGTGGTGGCCGCCGAGATGGCCGTCGCCCACCTGCGCGCCCTCGGCCACGAGCGCATCGGCATGGTGCTCGGGCCGAAGGACCACATGCCGTCGCGGCGCAAGCTGGAGACGTTCCTCGCGTCCGGCGGCGACGCCGAGCTGGTCGAGCACACGATGTTCTCGCTCGAAGGTGGGCACGCCGCCGCGGCGCGGCTGGTCAGGCGCGGGGTCACCGGCGTCATCTGCGCCAGCGACCTGCTCGCGCTCGGCGCCGTGCGCGCCGCGCGCCGGGCGGGGCTCGCCGTGCCCGCCGACATCTCGGTCATCGGCTTCGACGACTCGGCCCTGATGAACTGCACAGAGCCGCCGCTCACCACCGTCCGCCAGCCCATCGACGCCATGGGAAGGGCGGCGGTCGACCTGCTGGTCGCGCAGATCGACAAGGCCGTCGTCCCGGCCGACGAGTTGCTGTTCGAGCCCGAGCTGGTCGTCCGCGCCTCCACGGCGCGTGCCAAGGACTGACCTGCCATGTGATGCAGTCGTTATCTTGCAACTTCAAGTCGGAATCTTGCGCCCTTCGGTCGAGGAACCTATGGTGTGGGCACCTCGCATCAAGAAGGGTCAGACCATGCAGAGATCCACCGGACTCCTGCTCGTAACCGCGCTGAGCCTCACGGCCACCGCATGCGGCTCGGGCGGCGAGCCCGCCACCCCGTCCGCCGGCGGCGCCAAGGCCGTGTCGATCACGGTGGCCTGCCAGCCGGCGAAGTCCGCGCCCAAGGAACGCCAGGCGTGGGACGACGACGTGGCGACGTTCATGAAGGAACACCCCGGCGTGACGGTCAAGAGCACGGACCAGCAGCCGTGCTTCGACCCCAAGACGTTCGGACCCAAGCTGGCGGGCGGCCAGATGGAGACGGCGTTCATGGTGCCGATGACGAACTACGCCGACGTGATCTCCAAGGGCCAGGCGCTCGACATCACGCCGTACACGAACCTGATCAAGAACTGGAACGACCTGCGCGCCGACCACAAGGAGCTGCTCACCAAGGACGGCAAGGTCTACGGCGTGCCCAACGTGCACTACAGCGTGGGCCTGGTCTACAACCGCGCGCTGTTCACCAAGGCCGGGCTCGATCCCGACGCCCCGCCGCAGACCTGGGCCGAGGTGCGCGAGGCCGCGAAGAAGATCGCCGGGCTGGGCGCCGGCCACATCGGCTACGGCGAGTACTCGGGCGGCAACACCGGCGGCTGGCACTTCACCCAGGCGCTCTACGGCCGCGGCGGCGACATCCTGACCCCCGACGGCAAGCGCGCCGCCTTCAACTCGCCTGAGGGCAAGGCCGTGCTGCAGACGCTGCACGACATGCGCTGGGTGGACGACAGCATGGGCACCAGGCTCCTGGTCGGCTGGGAGTCGCTGATGGTCGCCATGGGCAGCGGCAAGGTCGGCATGATGCTCGGCGCCCCCGACGTCGTGACCGACGTCGTCACCAAGTTCAAGGGCAACGTCGACGACTACGGCATCACCGGCTTCCCCGAGGCCAAGGCGTCGCTGAGCGGCGGCGAGGCGTTCATGATCAACCCGAAGGCGACCCCTGAGGAGGCCAAGGCCGCGCTCGAGTGGCTCGACTTCCGCTACAACACCGTCGGCAAGGGCCGCTTCGACTTCGCCCGCGGCAAGAGCATCGGCAACCCGGTCGGCGTGCCCGACAACGCGGTGTACGGCGACTCGCCCACCGGCCAGGCGCTCCAGGAGGACCGGGTGAAGAACGCGACGCTGCCGGTCGCCAACTACGACTCCTACGTCAAGGCCGCCGGCACCGTCCCGCCCAAGGCCGAGCCGGCGCACGCCCAGGAGCTGTACGCCGTCCTCGACGTGCCGATGTCGGGCGTGCTCAGCCGTGAGGACGCCGACATCGACCAGCTGCTCGCCGACGCCGAGTCGAAGGTGAACTCGCTGCTGGCGGCCAAGGGCTGACCTCCATGCAGATCTTGAGGCGCAACCTGACGGCCTACGGGTTCTTGTGCGCGGCGCTGTTCTGCTTCACGGTGTTCGCCTGGTATCCCATGGTCAGGGAGTTCATCCTGAGCTTCCAGAAGACCGACCTGCTCAACGAGCCGATCTGGGTCGGGCTGCAGAACTTCGAGACGGCCCTCCTCGACCCGGCCTTCGGCGAAGCCTGGCTCAACACCCTGAAGTTCACGCTCCTCGCCCTGCTGTGCGGCTACGCCGTGCCGTTCGTCGTCGCGCTCGTCCTGAACGAGCTGCGCCACGCCCGGGCCTACCTGCGGTTCGTGGTCTACCTGCCGGTCATGCTGCCGCCGATCGTGGCGGTGCTGCTGTTCCGGTGGTTCTACGACCCGGGGCCCGGGCTGTTCAACCAGGTGCTCGACTTCTTCGGCCTGCCGGGCCTGGCCTGGCTCGACAGCTCCTCCACCGCGCTGATCTCCCTGGTCATCGTCTCGACCTGGATGAACATGGGCAGCGCGACGCTGATCTACCTGGCCGCGCTGCAGAACATCCCGCCCGAGCTGTACGAGGCGGCCGAGCTCGACGGCGCCGGCATCTGGAAGCGGATCAGGCACGTCACGATCCCGCAGACCCGGCTGATCCTGCTGCTCATGCTGATGCTGCAGATCGTGGCCACCATGCAGGTGTTCATCGAGCCGTACATGCTGACCGGCGGCGGGCCGGAGAACGCGACGGTCACGGTGGCGTACCTGATGTTCCAGAACGCCTTCACGTTGCAGGACTACGGCTCGGCGGGGGCGCTCGGCATGATGCTGATGCTCGTGCTGCTCGTCTTCGCCGCCTTCCAGCTCCGTCTGACCAGAGAGGACAAGGCGTGATCTCCGTCGGAGCCGGGGCGGCCGCCCGCCGCGCCCGGGGCAGGAAGCGCGCGCCGAAGCCGATCGAGGTGCAGTTCCGCACGATCGTCTCGCCGCACCAGCTCAACAGCAGGTGGGGCCGGCGCATCTACTGGCTGGTGCTGGTCGCGGTGCTCGTGCTGTTCACGCTGGCGTTCGTCTTCCCGCTGTACTGGATGGCGACCGGCGCGCTGAAGACGCCGGAGGAGCTGGCGCAGATGCCGCCCACGCTCTTCCCCGCCGACCCGTCGCCCGAGGCGTTCTTCGAGGCGTGGGACCTGTTCGACATCGGGACGCTGCTGGCCAACACCGCCTACTACTCACTGGGCGGCTGGGTGGTCTGCATGGCCGTGGACGTGTCGGCGGCGTACGCGCTGTCGAAGCTGCGGCCGATGTTCGGCACCGTCATCCTCGGCATGATGCTGGCCACGCTGATGATCCCGGCGATGGTGGTGCTGATCCCGCTGTACGTCACGGTCGTCGACCTCGGCCTGCTCAACAACCCGTGGGCGCTGTGGCTGCCGGCCGCCGCCAACGGCTTCAACATCTTCCTGCTCAAGCGCTTCTTCGACTCGATCCCCAGGGAGCTGATCGAGGCGGCGCAGATCGACGGGGCGGGGGCGGTGCGGATCCTGCGTTCTGTGGTCCTGCCGGTCTCCCGGCCCATCCTGGGTGTGGTCTCCATCTTCACGATCGTCACCTCGTTCAAGGACTTCGTCTGGCCGCTGCTGGTCATGACGGACAGCGACAAGATGACGATCAGCGTGGGCCTGTCGC
The DNA here is from genome assembly GCF_040609855.1 of Nonomuraea sp. NPDC004580. Classification (NCBI taxonomy): domain Bacteria; kingdom Bacillati; phylum Actinomycetota; class Actinomycetes; order Streptosporangiales; family Streptosporangiaceae; genus Nonomuraea; species Nonomuraea sp. NPDC004580. Next base: position 620,487 of record NZ_JBEXLH010000001.1, read on the forward strand.
AGACGGCCGGAGCCGTCACCCAGAACCAGGTCATGGGCGGGCTGCTGATCACCAGCATTCCCATGGTCATCGTTTTCTTCATCTTCCAACGGCACATCATGGCGGGCCTGACCGCCGGAAGCATCAAGGGATGAGCGCATGTCGCAAACGTGGTGGCGGGGGGCCGCGATCTACCAGGTCTACCTGCGGAGTTTCGCCGACGGGAACGGCGACGGCGTCGGCGATCTCGCCGGCCTGCGCTCCCGCCTGCCGTACCTGAAAGAGCTCGGGATCGACGCCATCTGGCTCAACCCGTGGTATCCGTCGCCGATGGCCGACGGCGGCTACGACGTGGCCGACTACCGCGACATCGAGCCGGTCTTCGGGACGCTGGGCGAGGCCGAGCGGTTCATCGAGGAGGCGCACGACCTCGACATCAAGGTCATCATCGACGTGGTGCCCAACCACAGCTCGACCGAGAGCGCCTGGTTCAAGGAGGCGCTGGCGGACCCGGCGGCGCGCGACCGGTTCTGGTTCGCCGACGAGCCGCTCAACGACTGGCAGTCGATCTTCGGCGGCTCGGCCTGGACGCAGGTGCCCGACGGGCAGTGGTACCTGCACCTGTTCGCCCCCGAGCAGCCCGACCTGAACTGGACGAACCCGGAGGTGCATCGGGAGTTCGAGGACGTGCTGCGGTTCTGGTTCGAGCGCGGGGTGGACGGCTTCCGGATCGACTCGGCGGCGCTGCTCATCAAGTCGGACACGGCGTACGAGGATCTCGACGAGGTCCACGACGTCTACCGCCGGTGGCGCGAGGTGGCCGACGAGTACGGCGAGCGCATCCTCATCGGCGAGGTCTGGCTGCCCGACCAGGAGCGCTTCGCCCGCTACCTGCGCCCCGACGAGCTGCACACCGCCTTCAACTTCGACTTCCTGTCCTGCGCGTGGGACCCGCGCGACCTGCGCAGGTCCATCGACCTGACGCTGGCCACGCACACCCCCATCGGCGCCCCGCCGACGTGGGTGCTCTCCAACCACGACGTGACCAGGCCGGTCACCAGGTACGGCCGCGCCGACACCTCGTTCGCCCACGGCGGCGCCCTGCACGGCAGCCCGACGGACCTGGAGCTCGGCTACCGCCGCGCCCGCGCCGCCGCGCTGCTCGCGATGGCGCTGCCCGGCTCCGTCTACGTCTACCAGGGCGAGGAGCTGGGGCTGCCCGAGGTGGAGGACCTGCCGGACGAGCTGCGCCAGGACCCGATGTACGCCCGCTCAGGCGGCACGAACCCGGGCCGCGACGGCTGCCGCATCCCGCTGCCCTGGTCGGGGGACGAGCCGCCGTTCGGGTTCGGCACGGGCACGCCGTGGCTGCCGCAGCCGGAGAGCTGGCGCAAGCTGACCGCCGAGGCGCAGCGTACGGACCTCGGCTCGATGCTCAACCTCTACCGCTCGGCGCTCGGCATCCGCCGCGAGCTGCTCGGCGACGGGACGCTGACCTGGCTGCCGATGGGGGAGGAGGTGCTGGCCTTCACCCGCGACTCGGGCCTGACCAGCGTCACGAACCTGAGCGCCGCCCCGGTGCCGCTCCCGGAGGGCCGCGTGCTGCTGTCCAGCGGCCCGCTGGACGACGGCCTCCTGCCCTCCGACACCACGGTCTGGCTGACCCCGGCCTGATCGACGGGCCTGATCAACCGGGCCGGTTACGATCGCGGCATGGCACGCCTGCGACGCACACCACCGCACGAACTCGGCCCCGAGGCGAAGACGCTCTACGACAGCATCACCTCGGGGCCGCGCGGCCGGTTCATGGTGGACGAGCACGGCGGGCTCACCGGGCCGTTCAACGCCATGCTGCTCAGCCCGCCGGTCGGCGACCCGCTGCAGCGGCTCGGGGCGGCCATCCGCTACCGCTCCACGCTCACCGACCGGGCCAGGGAGCTGGCGATCCTCGTGGTGGCCGGGCACCAGGACAGCGCGTTCGAGCAGTCCGCCCACGAGCCGATCGCCCGCGACCTGGGCTTCACGGAGGAGCAGCTGGCCGCCCTGCGCGCCGGCGACACCCCCGAGCTGGAGGACCCGGGGGAGCGGGCCGTGCTCCGCGTCGCCCGCGCCCTGGTCACCAAGGGCGACCTGGACGACGAGGAGTACGCGGCGCTGGGCGAACGCGAGCTGTTCGAGCTGACCACCCTGGTCGGCTACTACACGACCCTGGCACTCCAGCTCCGCGTCTTCCGCGTCTGACGGTCAGCGGGTGGCGCCGGTCGGGTCGGCCAGCCAGGCGTTCAGCGCCGCGCGGGCCGCCTCCGCGCGTTCGGGGTGAGCGCGCAGGGCGGCGTGCAGCTCGGCCAGCATCCCGCCGAACGTGGCGGGCGTCGTCACGTGATCCGGGTCGTGCTCGGCGTACCCCAGAAGGAGAGCGTCACCCCGTCGCGTACGTGCGGCCCGGCCGGCAGCAGGTCACTGGGCGGCACCACCGGCGCGGCCACGTCAGCCTTCGGTGGGTGCGCGGGAGATCCTGTGCAGGGCCTCGGATGCGCCCACGTCAGGCCGACTCTCGGACGACCAGCTCCGTGGGCAGGATGACCGGGTCGGTGGGGCCGCCCTCGAAGAGGTTGAGCAGCAGCCGCACCATGGCCGCCGCCTGCTCCGCGATCGGGTGGCGCAGCGTGGTCAGCGGCGGCTCGGTGTATTTGGCCGCCTCGATGTCGTCGAACCCCACCACCGCCACGTCGTCGGGCACCCGCCGCCCGGCCTGGCGCAGCGACTGCAGCGCGCCCACCGCCATCAGGTCGTTGGCGACGAACACCGCGTCGAGCGCGGGGTCGTCGCGCAGGAGCTGCCGCATCGCGACGGCACCCGACTCGCGGGTGAAGTCGCCGACCGCGACGATGGAGCGCCGGTCGGAGTCGCGCAGCACGTTGCGGTAGCCGGTCAGCCGGTCCTGCCCGGCGATCATGTCCTGCGGCCCCGCGATGGTGGCGATCCTGCGCCGCCCGGTCTCGACCAAATGGCGCACCCCCGACTCGGCCCCGCCGACGTTGTCGTTGTCGACGAACGGGATCTCGACCGGCACGGCGGGCCGCCCGTAGGAGACCACCGGCACCCGCAGCCGCGACAGGGCCGACGGCAGCGGGTCGGCGCCGTGCATGGACAGCAGCATCACGCCGTCGACGTGGCCGCCTGAGATGTAGCGCTCCACCCGGGCGTGGCTCTTGGGCGAGGACACCAGCATGAGCACGACCTGCTTGTTGACCGCCTCCAGCTCCACCGAGGCCGACCTGATGGCGGTGGAGAACATCGGGTCCTCGGAGAAGACCCGGTTGCCGGGCTCGCTCACGACCAGGGCGACCGAGTCGGTGCGCTGGGTGACGAGGCTGCGCGCGGCCGAGTTGGGGACGTAACCCAGCTCGTCGATCGCGCGCAGCACGGCGTCGCGGATGTCGGGCGCGACCGTGGTCTGCCCGTTGACGACGCGGGAGGCGGTGGCCCGCGAGACACCCGCCCGGGCGGCGACCGCCTCCAGGGTCGGGCGTCTCATGACTGCACACGAAGGGAGAGCACGGTAAAAATCTACAGGCCGTTCCTGACGATGACGTCCCTGTACCAGAGCGCGCTGTCCTTGGGCACCCGCTCCTGCGTCGCGTAGTCCACGTGCACGATGCCGAAGCGCCGCCGGTAGCCCTCGGCCCACTCGAAGTTGTCGAGCAGCGACCACACCAGGTATCCGCGCAGGTCGGCGCCCGCCTCGATGGCGCGGTGCACCTCGCGCAGGTGTCCGTCCAGGTACGCCACCCGGTCGTCGTCGTGCACCATGCCGCCTTCGACGACGTCGTCGAAGGCCGCGCCGTTCTCGGTGACCATGAGGCCGACCTGCGGATAGTCCTGGGAGAGCCGGACCAGCAGACGGGACAGGCCGTCGGGGACGATCGGCCAGCCCATGGCGGTGGTGGGCGCGTCGGCGGGGGCGAACCTGACGCCTTCCGAGCCCGGCCAGGCGGCGTCGGCCGGCAGCCCGGGGCCCGCCTCGACGACGCACGGGTTGTAGTAGTTGATGCCGATCAGGTCGAGCGGCGCGTTGATCAGCTTCAGGTCGCCGTCCTGGATGTGCGCGGTGCCGCCGTTGCGCTCCGCCGCCGCGAGCACCTCCTCCGGGTACGTCCCGTACACGGCCGGGTCGAGGAACTGCCGGGTCAGCAGCGCGTGGATGCGCCGGGCCGCCGCCGCGTCCGCCTCGCCCGCCACCGCCGACGGGTCGTTGACCTGGGCCGGGGTGAGCACGGGCGCGGAGTTGACGACGAGCATGATGCTGCCCGCGCCCGACTCGCGCAGCCGCCGGGCCGCGAGCCCGTGGCCGAGCAGCAGGTGGTGGGCCGAGCGCAGCGCCTCGCCCGGATCGCGGCGGCCCGGCGCGTGCACGCCGTTGCCGTAGCCGAGGAACGCGGCCACCCAGGGCTCGTTGAGCGTGGCCCAGTCGGTGACGCGGTCGCCGAGCTTGTCGTGGACGGCCTGGGCGTAGTCGGCGAACCGGTACGCGGTGTCGCGGTTCGTCCAGCCGCCCCGGTCCTCCAGGGCTTGGGGGAGATCCCAGTGATAAAGCGTGACATAAGGCGAAATACCGGAGGTGAGCAGCTCGTCCACGAGCCTGTCGTAGAAGGCCAGGCCGCGCGGGTTGATCTCCCCCTCGCCGTCGGGCTGGATGCGCGGCCAGGCCACCGAGAACCGGTAGGCCGCCAGCCGCAGCTCGCGCATCAGGGCGATGTCGTCGCGGTAGCGGTGGTAGTGATCGCAGGCCACGTCCCCGGTGTCGCCGTCGGCCACGTTCCCGGGGGTGTGGGAGAAGGTGTCCCAGATCGACTGGCCCCGCCCGTCCTCCTTGACCGCCCCCTCGATCTGGTAGGAGGCCGTGGCGGCTCCCCAGACGAAGTCCTCGGGAAAGATCATCCCTTAACAGCTCCTTGCATGATTCCGCCGATGATTTGCTTGCCGAACAGGGCGAAGACCGCCACGAGCGGCAGCGTGCCGATCGCGGTGCCGGCCAGGCCGAGCACGTAGTCGTTGACGTAACCGCTGGCCAGGGTCGACAGCGCCACCTGGACGGTGGGGCTGTCCGGGGTGAGCACGACCAGCGGCCAGAAGTAGTCGTTCCAGGCCGACATGAACGTCAGCATGCCGAGCACCGCCGCCGCCGGCCGCGCGGTGGGCAGCACGACGTGCCAGAACAGCCGCCACGTCGTGCACCCGTCCACCCGCCCGGCCTCCAGCAGCTCGGTGGGCAGCGCGCGCTGGAGGTACTGCGTCATGAAGAACACGCCGAACGCGTTGACCAGCGCGGGCACGATGAGCGCGTAGTTGGTGCCGGTCCACTCCAGCTTCACCATGAGCATGTAGAGCGGGATGATGCCGAGCTGCGCCGGGACCATCATGGTCGCGACCGTGATCACCAGCATGATGTTCTTGCCCCTGAAGCTCAGCTTGGCGAAGGCGAACCCGGCCAGCGTCGAGAAGAACATCACCGCGATCGAGATCGAGCCGGCCACGATGACCGAGTTGAGCAGCGCCAGCCCGAACGGCACGGTGTCGAAGACGCGCGCCACGTTGGCGAAGAAGTTGCCGCCGGGCAGCAGCGGCGGCGGCACCTCGGCCAGCGCCGAGTTGTGCCTGGAGGCCACCACGACGCTGTAGTAGAGCGGGAAGGCGGAGAAGAAGGCCACCGCGATCAGGGTCAGGTAACGCAGCCTCACAGCAGACCGCCCTTCACGCGACGGGTGAGGAGGAAGTTGATGCCGGCGACGACCACCACGGCCACGAACATCAGCCAGGAGGCCGCGGAGGCGTACCCGAAGTCGAACGTCGCGTTCGCGAAGCCCTGCTCGTAGACGAACAGCGCCAGCGTCTGGAACTGCCGGTCGGGCCCGCCCGTGGCGATGCCGCCACCGCCGCCGCTGCTCTGCCCGAACAGCATCGGCTCGGCGATGATCTGCATCGCGCCGATCGTCGAGACGATGACCACGAAGATGATCGTCGGGCGGATCATGGGGATGGTGATGCGACGGAGCTGGGTGAAATTGCTCGCGCCGTCGAGGGTGGCGGCCTCGTACAGATCGCGCGGTACGGCCTGCATGGCCGCGAGGAAGATCAGCGCGTTGTACCCGGTCCAGCGCCACATGATCATCACCGAGAGCGCGACGTGCGAGCTGGCCGTGCCGGCCGCCCAGTCGATCTGGCCGACCCCGAACCAGGACAGGAGCCAGTTGATCATGCCGAAGTCCCGGCCGAAGAGCTGGCTGAAGATCACGACCACCGCGACCACGCTGGTGACGTTCGGCAGCAGCAGCGCGACCCTGAACAACGTCTGGAGCCGCAGCCGCCGGTTCAGCAGGTGCGCGAGCCAGATGGCCAGCGCGAGCTGCGGCACGGTGGACAGGATCCCGATGGACAGGGTGTTGAAGGTGGCGTTCCAGAAGTAGGAGTCGGCCAGCAGCGTCGAATAGTTGCCGAGGCCGATGAACTTCTGCGTCTCCGACAGCAACGTCCATTCGTGCAGGCTCACCCAGGCCGTGTAGACCAGCGGGAAGAGCCCGAAGGCGCAGAACAGCAGGAAGAAGGGGGCCACGTAGGCGTACGGCGACACCCTCACGTCGAGGGTGTGCCGCACGCTGCGCCTGCGCCTCTGCGTGACCGCGAGAGGAAGGGAGCTCATTTGATCTTCTTGACGTCCTCGAGCACCTGCGCCCACGACTCGTCCGGTGTCTGCTTGCCCTGCTCGACGCGGCCGAGCCCGTTGCCGATGGCGGTGCGCACGTCGGCCTCCTTCGGGCCGAGGTGCTGCGGCTTGAGCGCCTTGGCGGCGTCGGAGTAGATCTTGCCGATGGGGGCGTCACCGAAGAACGGCTTGGTGAAGCCCTGGATCGACGGGTCGTCGTACAGCGAGGGGATCGACGGGAACGTGCCCTCCTCCTTGAAGACCTTGGCCTGGTTCTCCTTGGAGGTGAGGAAGTCGATCAGCTCGGCCGCCTCCTTCGGGTGCTTGCTCTGCTTCGGCACCATGAGGTGCGAGCCACCGCTGTTGCCCGAACCGCCGGGCACGGCCGCGATGTCCCACTTGCCGGCCGAGTCCTTGGCCTGCTCCTGGATGAAGCCGGTCATCCAGGCCGGGCAGATGATCGTGGCGAACGAGCCCTTGGCGAAGCCGGTGTTCCACGGCGGGGAGAAGGCGGCCAGCTTGGCGGTCAGGCCCTCCTGGGTGATCTGGTTCGACAGGTCCCAGGCCTTCTTCACGTCGGGGTTGGACTCGACGATGATGGTGTCCTGGTCGTCGTACAGGCCGACGGGGGCCTGGTTGACCATCGCACGGAAGATCTCACCTGGCGAGTCCACGAACTTGGCGCCGGCCACGTTCGCCGCGGCGAACTTCTTGCCGGTCGCGATGTACTCCTCCCAGGTCGGCCAGAGCGCCGAGACCTTCTCGCGGTCGTCGGGCAGCCCGGCCTTCTTGAACAGGTCCTTGCGGTAGCACATGGCCAGGCCGCCGACGTCGGTGCCGAGGCCGAGGACCTGTGAGCCGTCCTTGGACAGGCCCTGCTGCCACTTCCAGTCGAGGTACTCGGGCCGGCGCTTGTCGAGGCCGTACTGCTTGAGGTCGACGAACTTGCCGGGCTGGGCGGTGAAGGTGCTGATGTAGCCGACCTCGACCGCAGCGACGTCTCCCGCGCCCGCGTTGGTCGCCAGCCGCTTGACCAGGTTGCTGTGGTGGTCGTTGAACTGGGTGACGTTCTCGACGATCTCGATGTTCGGGTGCGTCTTCTTGTATTCCTCGTAGAGCGGCTGGAAGCCGAAGTCGCCGAAGAGGTCGACGGTCAGCTTGATCTTCTCGCCGGGCTTGGCGCTCGACTCGGCCGCGGTGCCGTCGCCTCCTCCGCCACAGGCCGTCGCCAGGGCGAGGACGGACGCGGTGAGCAGGGGCAGGCCGAGCCGATGGATGCGAGGGGCCATCGAAACCCTCCTGGGTCTCTTGCGAAGGGGGTGGATGAGAGAGCGCTCTCTCAGAGATTCGCGGTGCTCACAGGGCTCTGTCAACGGGAGTCACATAACGAATGCGTTATCCGTGAGAGCGCGATCTCGGTCGGCCGAGCGGCGTTTCCGAAGGTGGGGCGGACAGGAACCGGTTCAGCCGGTGAGCGCGCGGCCGGCCATGCGGGCGTACATGCGGCCGGGGCTCGGCGCCGTGGTGAGGAAGCCGGGCAGCATGGGCAGCGCCACCGCGAAGGGGTCGAGGCGCTCGTACAGCTCGTCGGCGTCGGCGGGGCGGTCGGCGGGCTGCTTCTCCAGCAGCTGCGCCAAAAGCGCGCCCAGCGGCTCGGGCAGCCCGGGGATGTCCGGCGGGCGCTCCTTGACCTGCTTCTCGAAGACGACGTAGTCGGTCGGCCCGGTGAAGAGCTGCCGTCCCGAGAGCATCTCGTGCAGGACGCAGCCGAGGGAGTAGAGGTCGCTGCGCGGCTCGGTGACGCCGTGCTGGATCTGCTCGGGCGCCATGTACGCCGGCGTGCCCAGGATCTGCCCGATCCTGGTGAACGTCGTCACGTCGGAGTCCCTGAGCATCGCCAGGCCGAAGTCCAGCACCTTCACGCTGCCGTCGGGGCAGAGCATGAGGTTGGTCGGCTTGAGGTCGCGATGGCAGATCGACAGCGCGTGGGCCGCCGACAGCACCGCGCACGCCTGCGCCGCGATGGCCGCCGCCCACGGCACCGGCAGCGGCCCGTGCTCGTGCACCAGATCGGCCACGGTGACGCCCTCGATGAACTGCATCACCTGGTAGAGCCGCTGCTCGTGGGTGCCGAAGTCGTAGAGCACGGGAGCGCCGGGGTGCTCCAGCCTGGCGAGGATCCTCGCCTCCCTGATGAAGCGGCGCTCCAGCTCGTGGTCGGGGCCGCTGGGCAGGCGCAGCAGCTTCACCGCCACCCTGCGATCGAGGTGGCGGTCATGGCCCGCGTAGACGGCGCCCATGCCGCCTTGCCCGAGAGGGAGGTCGTCGAGCTCGTAGCGGTCACCGATGACCATAAACCCCCTCTCCCGCAGCCTTCCGGAGAAAACTACACCGTCAGGACTGCGGGTGCAGGTGGCCGTCGGCGAGGCCGTCGAGGCCCAGCCGGATCAGCGTCTGCCCCAGTGTCGAGGTCTCGCGGATGGCGTCCTCCAGCACGGCCAGCTGACGGAACGCCGCGCCGTACGCCTTCTGCTCCTTCAGCGACAGCCGGGGCAGCCGGGTGCGGCGCACGTCGAACCTGCTGGAGCCGGTCGTCACCCGTCCGCCCGCGGCCCGCAGGAACCCGGCGAGGAAGTCGGGGTCGAGCCGGCGCGCGTCCACGCGGTAGAGCGTCAGGTGCGGTCCGAGCACCGCTCCGGCGTCGGCGATCACACGGACGGCGGAGTAGGAGGCCACGACGTCGCCCGCCCTGATCGGCACCAGGCCCTGCTGCATGGTGGTCGAGCCGGACGGCGAGCCGCCGTTGAGCAGGTCGTCGGAGGTCAGCACCGGGATGTCGCCCCCGTCGGCGGCCATCTTGGGCGGCGCCTGCGAGGTGGTGACCAGGCCCTCCTTGATGAGGTCGCCGAGCGTCGTGGCGGGCTGGTCGAGCGGCTGCTCCAGCACCTTCAGGTCCGGCGGGACCGCCGTGGCGGCCAGGAAGCGGTCGCGGGCCTCGGCGAAGGCCCGGCCCACGTCGTCGCGCCGCTGGTGCCTGGCCGGGGTCATGTCGACCTCGTCGGCCAGCAGGTCGATGATGCGGACGGTCTGGTCGGAACGGTCCTCCACGTACGCCTGCCAGGCCGGCTCCACCGCCGACAGGTCGGCCGTGGCGTCGAGGATCAGCACCTCCGACGGCGGGCGCTCACCGGCCGCCGGGCGGCGCAGCAGCCACAGGTCGCTGCCGGGCAGCGCCACGACGGCCCGCAGCGCGCCGGCGCGCAGCAGGTTGGCCCTGATGCGGCGGCCGGCCTTGCGGCTGGCGGCGGCCGGCGGCATCAGGATGGCCACCAGGCCGCGCGGCTTGACGTGGGTGAGGCAGTGCTGCACCCAGGCCAGCTCGGGCTCGCCCCTGGGCGGCAGGCCGTACTCCCAGCGGGGGTCGCCGGTCAGCTCCTCATAGCCCCAGGCCCGCTCGTTGAACGGCGGGTCGCACACCACCGCGTCGGCGCGCTCGCCGGCGAAGCCGTCGCGGCGCATGGAGTCGCCGGCCACGATCGTGGCCTCGACGCCGCGCAGCCGCAGCCGGGAGGCGGCGATGGCGGCGGAGGTCTCGCTGAGCTCCTGGCCGAGGATGCGGCCCGCGCGGCTGGAGGCCAGCAGCAGCGTGCCGACGCCGCACGCGGGGTCGAGCACGGTCGCGCCCTCGGCGCCGGCCAGCCGGACCATGAGCGCGGCGACGTCGTCGCGGGTGACCGAGAGCTGGCGCGAGTGGGCCTCGAGATAGCGCTCGCAGAGGAACTCGTACGCCCGCAGCGGCCCCAGCTCCTTGCCCAGCTCCAGGATGAGCCCGGTCAGCTCGGGATCGAGCGCCCCCGGATGACCTGCGCTTTCCTGGCCGGGGGCGTCGGCCTGGCCGTCGCCGGCGGCGGGGGTCGCGCCGGTCAGCAGCGCTCCCGCGCGGGCCACCAGCTCGCCCAGCCGCAAATCTCCGGCGGCTTTCAGGCGTTGCCACGCCCGATCTCCCAGGGAGACCTGGTAGGACTTCCCATAGCGCCGCAGCCATGACTCGACCTGCCGCAGCGAGAACAGCGGCTGGTTGGCGGTGCCGCCGATGGGCTGGGGGAAGTCGTCGTGGCGACGGCGCCAGTTGCTCACCGCGGCCCGCCCGACGCCGGCGAGCCGGGCGATGTCCCCGGCGTTGACGGTCGGGTCGTGGCTCATGGTGGCCACAGTAGTTCACAACGAGTCTTCAGCGCATCTGCTTGTGAAGTCTTTCAACCAATGATTTACTGCAGGGTATGAAGCACAACATCCGCTATGCCGCCGGATCAGATGTGGGCCGTCGCAGGGAGCAGAACGAGGATTCTGGCTACGCGAGCGGCCGGTTGCTCGTGGTGGCTGACGGGATGGGTGGACACGCGGCCGGCGAGCTGGCGAGCTCGGCGGCGATCGCCGTCATGCGCGAGCTGGATGCCACGCTTCCCGAGACGGGCGCCGACCTCGAGGCGGCCCTGGAGGGCGCCGTGCACGAGGCGGCGCGCAGGCTGGTCGAGCTGGCCGACATCGACCCCGCTCGCAGGGGGATGGGGACCACGGTGACCGCCATGCTCTGGGACGGCTACCGCTTCGCCCTGGCTCATCTCGGTGACTCCCGCGGATATCTGCTTCGCGATGGCGCTCTCTACCAGATGACCAAGGATCACACACTTGTGCAGTCGATGGTGGACGAAGGGCGCATCACGGAGGACCAGGCCGCCGTGCACCCCCGGCGGTCGATGGTGCTGCGCGTGCTGGGCAGCGAGGGCCGGGCGGAGCCCGACATGGCGCTGCGCGAAGCCGAGCCTGATGACCGCTACCTCCTCTGCTCCGACGGGCTCACGACCGTGCTCGGGCCCGAGGTCCTGCACGAGGTGCTGACCAATGTGGCAGACCCGGCGGCGGCCGTCCAGCGCCTCATCGACCTCGCCAACGAGGGCGGCTCGCCCGACAACGTCACCGTGATCGTGGCCGACGTGGTGGCGCCGGGCGCGGGGGACGTGACCGTCTACCGCGTGGGTGCCGGCTCCTAGATCACGTAGTAGCCCGTCTCACCAACATCAGCAGTAACACAACCGAAATTTCGGCTCATAGGGTGACACTTTCCAGGTGACCCGCGCGCATTCGCGATGGCGCTACTACAGTCCATCGTGATTCGCCGGTTTTCTGGGAGGAGTCACGCTGGACCCGATCGCCGACAAGCTGCTGAAGACGGTGCGACAGGAACTCGGATACAAGGAGAAGAGCGACCAGTTCACCAAGTTCGGCCAGTGGTACGCCGATCGTGTCCAGGACACCCAATACCGCGACGCGCCGTGGTGCGACATGTTCCTCGCCTGGGCCGCGAACAAGGCCGGCCTCTCCGACTACGTCGGGGAGTTCGCCTGGACGCCTTCCCACGCGGCCTGGTTCATCCAGAAGGACGCGTGGAGCCAGCGGCCTGAGCCGGGCGCGCTGGTCTTCTTCGACTGGCGCGGCGGCAAGAGCTACAAGGGCATCGACCACGTCGGCGTCGTCGAGCGGGTGGCCGGCAAGAAGATCCACACCATCGAGGCGAACGTCGATCGCGTCTGGCTCAAACGCAAGACCAGAGAAACCGACAAGGTCGTGGGCTACGGCATCCCGCGCCTGGTCAAGGCCAAGGCCGACCAGGAGGAGATCCGCTCGACCGAGCAGCCCTTCGTCTCGCCGCCGCGCACGCAGACCGGGCACGGCTCGCCCTTCGACGTCTTAGGCACGCCGCCCGCGTTGCTGGCCGTCATGGTGCTGACGACGATCATCCTCTCGCTGCGCGTCACCCGCCGCCGCGGCACCCACCGCCGCCTCGCGTGGCCGTGGCTCGGCCGCCGCCCTTCCAGCGCCCCTGACATCCAGCGCGTCCCTTCACCCAGGAACCCGTTCGCGGGCGAGGGAGCCGCCAAGGCCCAGGGCGCGGCGCCCGCGCGTCCCGCCCGTCCGCGGGTGCCCGCCGGTTCCGGTTCCGCCGCCGAGCACGCCTCCAGGCGCCGCAGGCCGTACGACGAGGGCTAGGCCGTCAGGTCGATCACCGCCTTGACGTCCTTGGCCGGCTCGAACGCCTCCAGCGCCCGCGTCAGCGGCACCCGCCGGGTGATGAGCCGCTCCAGCCACCCCCGGTCGGCCCGCGCCAGCGCCTCGGCCGCCGCGCGGAAGTGCCGCAGGTTCGCGTTGACCGTCCCGAAGACCACGTCGTTCTCCAGCACGATGTCCCGGTTGATCACGCCCGCGTCCACGCGGTGCGCGCGCCCGCCGGGAGCCAGCCCGCACAGGCACACGATGCCCACTGCCGCGGTGGTCGTGAGCGAGTCGATGACGAGCTGCCCCGCACCCGTGCACTCGATGATGATGTCCGGCTTGGCCTGCCGGAACTCCTCCAGCGTCGAGGACGAGTGGTAGATGCCTCCCAGCTCCTCCACGAGGCTCGACTTGAGCCCGCGCGGTGACCGGTCGAGCACGTGCGTCTCCAGCCCGCGCTGCCGGCCGAACAGCGCCGCCAGCAGCCCGATCGGCCCGGCGCCCGTCACCAGCAGCGTGCGCGGCTCGAACCAGGCCCTGGCGCCGATGCGCTCGATCTGCTCCCACGCCTTGGCGACCACGGAGGCGGGCTCCACCAGCACGCCGAGGGTGTCCAGAGCGGGATCGACGCGGACGGCGTACGCGGCCTCGATCGTCCACTGCTCGCTGCCGAAGCCGTCCAGCTCCTTGATGCCCCGCTCGGTGTAGCGGCCGTTGCGGCACATGTCGAACTCGCCGCGCCGGCACGCGCCGCACGGCTCGGGATCGGGCCGGCGGACGACGCCCACCACCAGGTCGCCGGGCGAGAACGCGGAGCCGTCGGGGGCCCGCAGCACCCGGCCGAGCGACTCGTGCCCGATGATCATGCGCTCCTCGCCGGGCGGCGGCCAGCCGTAGTCGCCCTGCTCCAGCTCCCTGTCGGTCCCGCAGATCCCCAGGGCGAGTCCCTGGACGAGCAGCTCGCCCTGGCGCGGCTCGGGGTCGGGCATCTCCCGCACCTCCAGCGTGCCCTTGCCCCCCGGCACGAACGTGAGCGCGCGCATCGCCTCACCTCCTCGCCACGGCCCCTACCCCGGAGTCCCTTGGGAAATAGTAGGACGTCCTAGTATCTTCTTAGATGAAGCCTCCACGAAGGAGTGATCAGGCGTGCACGTCCCGGTACACCCCGTCCGCTTCGTGACCGCCGCGGCCCTGTTCGACGGGCACGACGCGGCGATCAACATCATGCGGCGCATCCTCCAGTCCCAGGGGGCCGAGGTCATCCATCTCGGGCACAACCGCTCGGTCGACGAGATCGTCACGGCCGCCATCCAGGAGGACGTCCAGGGCGTGGCGATCAGCTCCTACCAGGGCGGGCACCTCGAGTTCTTCAGCTACCTGGTCGACCTCCTGCGCGAGCGCGGCGCGGGCCACGTCAAGGTGTACGGCGGCGGCGGAGGCGTGATCGTCCCCGAGGAGATCGAGCTGCTGCACTCGCGCGGCGTCACGCGCATCTTCTCGCCCGAGGACGGCCAGCGCTACGGCCTGCCCGGCATGATCAACCAGCTCATCCAGGAGTGCGACGTCGAGCTGGGCGACCCGCCGCCGGTCGAGGCCGTGATGGCCGGCGACCAGGCGGCGCTGGCCCGCGCGATCACCCTCATCGAAGGCGGCAGGGCCCCCTCCGAGCTGATGGACGGCTTGAAGAACGCCACGGACCGCCGCGCGCCCGTCCTCGGCATCACCGGTACGGGCGGCTCGGGCAAGTCCTCGCTCACCGACGAGCTGGTCAGACGCTTCCGCGTGGACCACGACGACAAGCTGCGCATCGCCGTCATCGCCATCGACCCCACCCGCAGGCGCGGTGGCGGCGCGCTGCTCGGCGACCGCATCAGGATGAACAGCCTGAGCCCGCAGACCTACTTCCGCTCCCTGGCCACCAGGGGCGCGCCCAACGAGGTGCCGGCCTGTCTCGACGACGTCATCGCCGCCTGCCGGGCCGCCGGCTACGACCTGGTGATCGTCGAGACGCCCGGCATCGGCCAGGGCGACGCGGGCATCGTGCCGCACGTGGACGTGCCGATCTACGTCATGACGCCCGAGTTCGGCGCGGCCTCCCAGCTGGAGAAGATCGACATGCTCGACTTCGCCGAGGCCGTGGTGATCAACAAGTACGAGCGGCGCGGCGCCGAAGACGCCCTGCGCGACGTGCGCCGCCAGCTCGTACGCAACCGCGAGGCGTTCGGCGTCGCCCCCGAGGACATGCCGGTCTTCGGCACCATCGCCGCCCGCTACAACGACAGCGGCGTCACCGCCCTCTACCACCACCTCAAGCCGCTGCTGTTCACCGGCGCGACGGGTCCTGGGCTGCTGGCGCCGGTCGAGGGGCGGACGTCGAAGGTGTCGGCGGCCATCGTGCCGCCCGCGAGGTCCCGCTACCTGGCCGAAATCGCCGAGACCGTGCGCGGTTACCACGCCGAGACGCTGGCCCAGGCGGAGGTGGCCAGGCGCAGACAGCAGCTGGCCGCCGTACGCGACCTGCTGGGGGAGGGCCCGAGGGAGGGCACAGGGGAGGGCGCGGAGCCGGCGCGGCTCGCGGAGCTGACCGAGCAGGCCGAGCGGGAGCTGAGCGACGAGAGCCGCGCGCTGCTCGACGCCTGGCCCGCGCTCAAGGAGCGCTACCGCGCCGACGAGCTGGTGGTGCGGATCCGCGACCGCGAGATCCGCACGCCGCTGTGGCGCGAGACCCTCTCCGGCAACCGCATCCCCAGGGTCGCGCTGCCCCGCTACACCGACCACGGCGACCTGCTGCGGTTCCTGCGGAGCGAGAACCTGCCTGGCATGTTCCCGTTCACCGCCGGGGTGTTCCCGTTCAAGCGCGACGACGAGGATCCGACCAGGATGTTCGCCGGCGAGGGCGACCCGTTCCGCACCAACAGGCGCTTCAAGCTGCTCTCGGAGGGCCAGCCCGCGACCCGGCTGTCCACCGCGTTCGACTCCGTCACCCTGTACGGCCACGACCCCGACCCCAGGCCCGACATCTACGGCAAGGTCGGCACCTCCGGCGTCTCCATCGCCACGCTCGACGACATGAAGGTGCTCTACGACGGCTTCGACCTGGCGGCGCCCAACACGTCGGTGTCGATGACGATCAACGGGCCCGCCCCGACGATCCTGGCCTTCTACCTCAACGCCGCCATCGACCAGGCGAGGGACCGCTTCCGCGCCGAGCACGGCCGCGATCCCGGCGAGCAGGAGGACCGCGAGCTGAGCGCCCGCACGCTGGCCACCGTCAGGGGCACCGTGCAGGCCGACATCCTCAAGGAGGACCAGGGGCAGAACACCTGCATCTTCTCCACCGAGTTCTCGCTGCGGATGATGGCCGACATCCAGGAGTGGTTCGTCCAGAACGGGGTCAGGAACTTCTACTCGGTCTCCATCTCCGGCTACCACATCGCCGAGGCGGGGGCCAACCCGATCAGCCAGCTCGCGTTCACGCTGGCCAACGGGTTCACGTACGTGGAGGCGTACCTGGCCAGGGGCATGAAGGTGGACGACTTCGCGCCCAACCTGTCGTTCTTCTTCTCCAACGGCATGGACCCCGAGTACAGCGTGCTCGGCCGGGTGGCCCGCCGCATCTGGGCGGTCGCCATGCGCGAGCGCTACGGCGCGGGGGAGCGCTCGCAGAAGCTGAAGTACCACATCCAGACGTCAGGGCGCTCGCTGCACGCCCAGGAGATGCACTTCAACGACATCCGCACCACGCTGCAGGCCCTCATCGCCGTCTACGACAACTGCAACAGCCTGCACACCAACGCCTACGACGAGGCCGTCACCACGCCGTCGGCCGACTCGGTGCGCCGGGCCATGGCCATCCAGCTCATCATCAACCGCGAGTGGGGCCTGGCCAGGAACGAGAACCCGCTGCAGGGCGCGTTCGTCATCGAGGAGCTGACGGACCTGGTCGAGGAGGCGGTGCTGGCCGAGTTCGAGCGGCTGTCCGACCGCGGCGGCGTGCTCGGCGCGATGGAGACCGGCTACCAGCGCGGCCGCATCCAGGACGAGTCGATGCTGTACGAGACGCGCAAGCACGACGGCTCGCTGCCCATCATCGGGGTCAACACCTTCCGCAACCCCGCGCACTCCGACGACGCCGACCCGCACAAGCTGGAGCTCGCCAGGGGCACGGAGGAGGAGAAGCAGTCGCAGCTCGACCGGCTGCGCGCCTTCCACGAGCGGCACCGCTCCGAGGCGGCCGCCCAGCTCGCCCGGCTGCGCGAGGTCGCCATGTCCGACGGCAACGCCTTCGAGGTGCTGATGGAGGCGGCCAGGCACTGCTCGCTCGGCCAGATCACCGACGCCCTGTTCGAAGCCGGCGGACAGTACCGGCGCAACGTGTGAGCACGACCCGGTGCGCGGGGGCGGCGGGCCGGCGTCGATAGGATCGCGCTGCTGGGCAAGATCAGGGGACCATCGTTATCAGGAGGCTTTCATGTCCGACGTCACGTTCAAGGGCAACCCCATCACCGTCGCCGGCACCTTCCCCAAGGCGGGCGACACCGCTCCCGCGTTCCGGCTGGTGGGCAGCGACCTCGCCGAGCGCACGCTCGACGACTTCGGCCAGAAGACCAAGGTGCTCAACATCTTCCCGAGCCTCGACACCGGTGTGTGCGCCGCCTCGGTGCGCCGCTTCAACGAGATCGCCGGCGAGCACCCCGACGTGGCCGTGCTCTGCATCTCGGCCGACCTGCCGTTCGCGCAGGGCCGCTTCTGCGGCGCCGAGGGCCTGGAGAACGTCACCACGCTGTCGATGATGCGCGGCCGCGAGTTCCTCGCCGACTACGGCGTGGCGCAGGAGTCGGGCCCGCTGGCCGGCCTCGCCGCCCGCGCGGTGGTCGTGCTGGACGGCGACAACAAGGTCGTCTACTCGCAGCTGGTGCCGGAGATCACCCAGGAGCCCGACTACGACGCCGCCCTCGCGGCCCTCAAGTAACTCGCGGCCCTCAAGTAGGCGGCCAGCCGAGGCGGGTGGTCAGCTCGTCCTGGAAGGACGCGGCGAGGTCGAGCAGGTGGCGGTCGTCGGTGGCGGTGTGCTGGAGGTCGAGGATCAGCTCGTGCGCCCCGGCCGCCGCCGCCGCGGCGAGGTAGGCGCTGATCTGGGCGACGGTGCCGCTCCTCGGCGGCCGGCCGTCGCCGGTGACGATCGGGTTGGCGCGCAGGATCATGCGCAGCGCGCCGGGGTCGCGCCCCGCGATCTCCGCGGCGTGACGGATCTTCCGCCACATCGAGGTCAGCACGGAGGCCGGCAGCGTGGCCGTCAGCCAGCCGTCGCCGCGCCGGCCGATGCGCCGCAGCGCCGGGTCCGCGAAGCCCGCGAGGTAAAGGGGCGGGCGGCGGGCCGGCTTGGGCTCGACGTGGCTGGGCGGGATCGTCCACAGCTCGTGCTCGAACCACACCGGGTCGGTGGTCCAGATGGCCTCGAGCGCGTCGAGCGTGGCGTCGTAGCGCCGGGCCCGGCCATCCCACGGCACGCCGGTGGCGGCGTACTCGTCGGAGGACCAGCCGAGCCCGAGGCCCACGTCGAGCCGGCCGCCGCTGAGGTGGTCGATGGTGGTGAGGGAGCGGGCCAGCACGATCGGGGGGTACCAGCAGGCGTTGAGCGCGCTGGTGCCGAGGCGTACGGACGTGGTGACGGATGCGGCGACCGACAGCACCGCGAACGGGTCGAGGAAGACCCGGTGGGCCTCGGGGATGGAGCCGTCGCCGCCGGGATAGCGGTCTTTCGGCCGCATCGGGGTCAGCAGCCGGTCACCGGCCCACAGGCTGTGGAAGCCCATCTTCTCGGCCGCCCGCGCCACCTCCAGCACGCTGGCGAGCGAGGCGAACCTGCCGTACTGCGGGACGGCCAGCCCGACGCGCATGGCTCAGCCCTTCCTGCCGACGCCGCACAGGATGAGCGAGGAGGCGGGGTCGTCGACGAAGTCGATGACGTCGGCCTGCTCGGGCCGCCACTCGGGCAGCCACACCAGCCCGGGGTCGATGAGCGTGAACCCGTCGAACAGCTCGCGGATGCGCTCTCTGCCGCGCAGCGTGAGCGGGGCGCTGGCGCTCTGGTAGACCTGGGTGCCGCGATCGACGGCGGCGGCCCTGGCGTCGCTGGTGCCGTGGGACAGCACGAGGTAGCTGCCGGGCGCGAGCGCGTCGCGCAGGGTGGCGAGGATCTCGTCGGGCCGCTCGGCCTCGGTGATGAAGTGCAGGATCGCGACCAGCAGCAGCCCCACGGGCTTGCTGAAGTCGATGGTCTGCCGCACCCCGGGATGGGCGAGGATGGCCGCGGGGTCGCGCAGGTCGGCCTCGATCACGGTGGTGTCGCCGCCCTGGTCGGCCAGCAGCGCCCTGGCGTGCACCAGCACCACCGGGTCGCGGTCGACGTAGACCACCTTGGCGTCGGGCACGACCTTCTTGGCCACCTCGTGCACGTTGCCCTGGGTGGGCAGCCCCGTGCCGATGTCGAGGAACTGCGTGATGCCGGTCTCGGCCAGGTGACGCACCGCGCGGCCCAGGAAGGCGCGGTTGGCCCTGGCGGCGGCCCGCAGCTCGGGGGCGACTTGCAGGATCTGCTCGGCCGCCTCGCGATCGGCGGGGAAGTGGTCCTTCCCGCCGAGGTAGTAGTCGTAGAGCCGGGCCACGCTGGGGGTGTTGGGGTCGAAACCGAGTGACTCCTGCTCCAACCGTCTTCTCCCGATCATCGAGGTAACGATCTTTGCCTGGAGTCTACGGCCCGGTGCCGACAAAAGAGATCATCGAGCCGTCGATCTAGGCTGTCAATGTGGATGACACCGGGACGACCGTAAAGATTCCCGGCGAGGTGCGGCGGATCGTGTCGCTGGTGCCGTCGCTGACCGAGTCGGTGGCGGCCACCGTGCCGCACGCGCTGGTCGGGGCCACGAAGTGGTGCTCGCATCCGGCCGATCTCGACGTGGCGAGGGTGCGCGGCACCAAGAACCCCGACCTCGGCGCGGTCCTGCGGCTGCGGCCCGACGTGGTGCTCGCCAACGCCGAGGAGAACCGCCCGTCCGACATCGAGGCGCTGCGCAGGTCAGGCGTCGCCGTCTGGGTGACCAAGATCGCCACGCTGGAGGAGGCGTTCGTGTCGCTGGAGCGGATGTTCACGCACGCCTGCCGTACGGACCCGCCCGGGTGGCTGGCTGAGGCACGCGCGGCGTGGGGCACGCCGTGGGAGGGCCCGAGGCGTACGGCGATCATCCCGATCTGGCGGCGGCCCTGGATGGTCGTGGGCCGCGACACCTTCACCGGCGACGTGCTCAGGCGCCTCGGCGTCGACAACCTGTACGCCGGCCACCCCGAGCGCTACCCCAAGATCCCGCTCGACGAGCTGACCGGCCGCCGCCCCGACCTCGTGGTGCTGCCCGACGAGCCCTACGCCTTCAGTGCGAGCGACGGCCCCGAGGCGTTCCCCGGCCTGCGGTCCGTGCCGGTCAGCGGCCGGCTGCTCACGTGGTACGGCCCTTCGCTGGTGGCGGCGGCGAGCGTGCTGCGCCGCGCGCTCAGCTGACCTTGTCGCGCCCGGCCTCGGCCAGCGCGGTGTCGACGGCGGCGGCCGACAGCACGTGCTCCATGACGATCACCGCCATGCCCACGATGCCGGCCCGGTCGCCGAGCGAGCTGGTGACGATCTCGAGGTTGCGGGTCGTGTACGGCAGGCTGCGCCGGTAGACGGTCTCCCTGATGCCGGTCAGGTAGTGCTCTCCGGTGCGTGCCATGTCGCCGGCCAGCACCAGCACGCCCGGGTTGAGCAGGCTGACCGCGGTGGCGAGGACGACGCCCAGCGTGCGCCCCGCCTCCTGCACCTTGGCGATGGCGGCGGCGTCGCCGCTCTGCACGAGCCTGACCACGTCGCGGCTGGAGGACACGCCGAGGTCGCTGGCGAGCGCGTGGCCGCTCGCCAGCGAGGCGACGCAGCCGCGCGAGCCGCAGGTGCAGACCCGGTCGTCGGTCTCGCGCAGGCGTACGTGGCCGATGTTGCCCGCCGCGTCCTCGACGCCGCGGTAGACCTGCCCGTCGAGCACGATGCCGGTGCCGATGCCGGTGGAGACCTTGACCAGGACGAGCGAGTCGGTGCCGCGCCAGGACGACCACCACTCGCCGAGCGCCATCGCGTTGGCGTCGTTCTCGACCAGGATGGGCACGTCGTAGGACGCCCTGATGGCCTCGCGCACGGGATGGTCGTCCCAGCCGGGCATGAGGAACGACCTGATGACGTGCCCGGTGACGTGATCGACCGAGCCGGGCACGTCGAGCCCGATGCCGCACACGTCGGCGGCGGGCCGCCCGGCCCGGTCCAGCATGCGCTGGAACGCCTCGCGCACCCACGAGAGCACCGCGTCGGGGCCCAGCTCGATGCGCATCTCGGTGCGCTCTTCCGCCATGGAGCGGGCGGCGAGGTCGGTGAGCGCCACCCTGGCGTGGGTGGCGCCCAGGTCGGCCACCAGGATCAGCCGCCTGGCGGCGTCCACGTCGAGCACCGAGGGCGGCCGCCCGCCTCCGGACGCGCCGACGCCGGACTCGTGGATGTATCCGGCGGCGATCAGCCGGTCGACCCGCTCGGTGATGGTCGAGCGGGACAGACCGGTGTGCTCGATGAGCTCTTTACGGGTACGGCAGGAGCCATGGCGGATGAGCTGGAGGATCTGCCCTGCCGTCAGCATGGGGTCTATCCCTTCTCCGCTCCTGCGGTGAGGCCCTCCGTCAGCAGTCGCTCACTGGCGAAGAACACGATCACGATGGGCAGCGTGAGCACCACCGACCCTGCCATCAGGACCGTCGTCGGAATCTCGATGCTCCCCGCGAGCTGCGAGAGCCCCAAGGACACCGTCCAGCTCTCCCGCCGTTCCACGAGGAAGAGCAGGGCGAACAGGAACTCGTTCCACGCGATCATGAACGCGTAGAGGCCGGTGGCCATCAGGGCGGGTTTGGAGAGCGGCAGCACCACCCGCCAGATGGTCGACAACCTCGTGCACCCGTCGATCGCGGCCGCTTCCTCCACGCTTTGCGGCACGGTCTCGAAGTAGTTGCGGAGCATGTATACCGTGACCGGCACCGTCTGCGCGATATAGACGAGGATCAAGCCCACAAGAGAGCCGCGCAGGCCGATCATGGTGAACAGCACGAACAGGGGGATGGCCAGCACGATCGCCGGGAACAGGTACACCGCGAGGAAGAGGAAGTGCACCTGGCGGCGGCCGAAGAAGCGCAGCCTGGCCACCGCGTACGCACCCGGGATCGAGATCAGCAGCGTCACCGCCACCGACGCGACCGCGATGATCGTGCTGTTCCTGAGGAAGGTCAGGAAGCCCTGCCTGGTCAGCACGTTCACGTACGTGTCCAGGGTGAACGCCGACGGCCACAGCGAGCCTGGGTCGAGGATGAGCTCCTGGATGTCGCGTACGGACAGCATCACCATGTAGAGGAACGGGAACGCGGTGATCAGGAAGAGGAACGCGATCACCAGCGGCCTGAGGACCTTGAACAGGCCCCGCTCGAACCTATCCCTGCTCACGCTCACCTCCCGCGAAGAACCTGAGGTAGATCGCCAGGAAGACGACCAGGAAGACGGCCAGCACGATCGCCTGGGCAGCGGCCGCGCCGATGTCGTCGCGCGAGGTCAGGAAGTTGTAGACGCGCACGCTGACCACCTCCGTGCCGGCGCCGCCGCCGGTCAGCAGGTAGACGTCGTCGAACTTGGTGAAGGTGAAGACGAACCGCAGCACCGACAGCAGCGCGATGATGCGCCACAGCTGCGGCATGATCACGTAGCGGAAGCGCTGGGTGGGCGTGGCGCCGTCCACCACGGCGGCCTCGTCCAGCTCCTTGGGCAGCGCCTGCAGCCGGGCCAGGATGAACAGGAACGCGAACGGGAAGTACCGCCACGCCTCGAACGCGATCACGGTGAGCAGCGCGACCGGCACCTGCACGCCGAGGATCTCGCCCCTGGCCTGGGTGAGGAACGCGATCGGCTCGTCCAGCCAGGTGTTGACGATGCCGTACTGGGGGTTGAGCATCGTCTCCCACAGGAACGCCACCGCCACCACCGGGGCCACGTACGGGATCAGGATCGAGGCTCTGACCAGCGTGCGGCCCTTGAACTTGTCGCGCAGCGCGAGCGCGGTCACCAGCCCGATCGCGATCGACAGCGCCGTCCCCGCGACGGTGTAGACGAGCGTGTTGACCAGCGACGACCAGAAGCCGGGCTCGGAGATCACGTACGTGAAGTTCTCCAGCGTGTAGTGCCCGAAGACGCCCACCCGCCTGATGTTGATCAGCCGCGCGTCCTGGAACGCCAGCATGATCGCCCACAGCAGCGGCAGCACCACCACGACCAGCGTGATGATCAGCGTCGGCGAGATGAGCACGAGCCCGGCGCGGCCCTCCTGCCGCCGCAGCGTGCCCCCGCGCCGCCGGCGGGGCGGGGAGCCGGCCGGTGTGCGCGGCTCCCCTGTGCCGGTGGCGGTCACTGCCTGATCCCGCGCTTGATGCTCTCGACGTCGGCCTTGGCCTGCGCGGCGGCGGCCTGCGGGGTCAGCGACCCGTCCACGACCATGCTGAGCGCCTTGGGCACGGGCAGCTCGCCCATCGTGGCGCCGACCAGCTTGCCCTGGCCCTGCGGGATGCCCCAGCGGGCGAAGGTGTCGGGGCTCTTGCGCAGCGCGTCGAGCACGTCGGCCGGGTAGACGTCGGCGAGCGGCTTCTTGGTGTCGACGCCGGCGGGCAGCGCGTCCCACTTCGCGTCGAAGCCCTTGCGGGTCGGGAACTTGCCCTCGGGCGCCATCCCGATCCAGCGCTCGTAGCCCTCGTTCATCATGTACGACACGAATCTGCTCGCCGGGTCCTTGGCGGCGTCGCGGGTGATCGCCCAGGAGACGATCTCGCCGTACTGGGCGGGCGCGGCGCCGTCAGGGCCCTTGAGCGCGGTGACCACGCCGGTGTTCTCGGCCAGCCACTCGGGGTTCTCGCGGCACTGCGGGCAGCTCGGCAGCGCGTCCTTACGCAGCCCGGCCAGCTCGTCGAGGATGAACGACGACCAGACCGTCATGGCCGCCTTGCCGGAGAAGTAGGTGGCCCTGGTCGAGTCGACGTCCTGCTTGCCCTTGACGGACAGGTTCCTGGCCAGGTTCGCGTAGAACTCGAACGCCTTGACGCACTGCGGCGAGTCCAGCGTGACGTTGCCCGAGCCGTCCACGAGCTGGCAGCCGTTGGCCTGGGCGATGTGCTCGAAGCTCTGCGCGGTGAAGGAGTCCTTCGGGGCGATGGCGAGCGTGATGCCGGCGACGCCGCCGGTGTTGAGCTTGGTGGCGGCCTCCTGCAGCGCCTCGTACGTGTCAGGCGGCCGCAGCCCGGCCTTGTCGAACAGGTCCTTGCGGTAGAGGATCAGCTGCGCCCACCCGTCGCTGGGCACCGCGAGCAGCGTCCCGCCCGAGCTGTCGAGCTCCAGCGCCCGCGGCGAGAACGTGTCGCGCCCGAGCCCGTCGACGATCCTCCCCGGCGTCTCGGTGTCGAGCAGGTCGTTGGCCTCCAGCTCGCGGACGGCCGCCAGCGGCAGCGCCCCGATCACGTCGGGCAGGTCGTCGGCCGCCGCCGCGGCCGTGATGGTCTGGCTGAACTGGTCCTCGGCCACGCCGACCAGCTTCACCTTGATCCCGGTCTTCTGGGTGAACTCGGTGACGATCGCGTTCTGCACGGCCATCCGGTCCTCGAGGTTCTCCTCGGTCCAGACCGTGATCTCATTACTGGCTGACTGCTCGCCACCGTCGTCGCCGCAGGCCGCCAGCGAGACGGCGGCCAGCAGGGCGACGGAGAGGACGGCGGTTACCTTCGTCGGCATGGCACGCTCCTCTGATTGGGGATAAGCCGCACTTACCCCTGCACGAGATGGCGCAACGTGCGGTAGGCGATACCGAGACCGGTCTGTACCCTCTCCGTGCTTCCGCTCCACACCGGGTCCTCGTGCTCGACGGAGACCACTCCGTCGTAGCCGCCCTCGTACAGCGCGTCGATCACCCGCGTCCAGTCCACCTGCCCGAGCCCCGGCACGCGGAAGCGGTACCAGCCCTTCTCGCCGCTGATCGGGCCGTAGAAGCCGTGCCGGTCGATCGCGCCGGGCAGGATCTGGGTGTCCTTGGCCTGCACGTGCGCGATGTTCCCGATGTACGGCCGGAGCGCGGCCACCGGGTCGATGCCGAGCGCCACCAGGTGGGACGGGTCGTAGTTGAGCTTGAGCCCGAGCGTGAACATCCACTCCCACAGCTCGGGGGAGTAGGCGAGGTTGCCGGGATAGCCGTCGGGATGCCAGCTCTTCATCACGCAGTTCTCGATGACCAGCTCGACCCCGCGGGCGGTGGCGTACTCGACGAGCGGGCCAAAGACGTCCTCGGCGCGCTTGAGGTTGTCGCGGACCGGCAGCCCGGGGTCGCGGCCGACGAACGTGCCGACCGTGGGGCAGCCGAGCGCGGCGGCGGCGTCCACGCAGCGCATCACGTGCGCGTTCACCTGCGGCCCTTGCTCAGGGTGAAGATTGTTCTCGTAATAGGCGATCGAGGAAAGCGTCAGTCCGGTCTCGGTGAAGATTCGCCGGACTCGGGCGTTTTCTGCCTCGTCGAAACAATCTACCTTGATGTGATTTCGGGCATCCGGAGCCGGCCAACCCGCGACTTCGAGAGCCTCGTAGCCCTGGTTCGCGGCCCACCGGGCAATGTCGGTAAGGTCGCTTTCCGGAAGACACGCTGTCAGAAACCCCAATTTCATCAGTCACCTCCGACAGAAGTCGTAGACTTAAGCGTGTTACGAACGCTACTAGTGCGTACCAAGAATCACTAAATCTTTGACTTTTGTTTGATCATTGAGCGTAAGTGTGAGGAATGCGCGTCATCACCTTCGAAGAGCCAGGCCATGTCCGCGTCGGCCTGGAGTCGCCCGCCGATCTCGTCCCGGGCACAGTGCGCGTACGCACTCTCTATTCAGGAGTCTCAGCGGGCACCGAACTCACCGCCTACCGCGGCACCAATCCCTACCTCAATCGCAGATGGGACACCGAGCGCCGGCTCTTCGTCGAGGGCCGGACACATGCCTACCCCCTGGCCGGGTGGGGCTACCAGGAGGTCGGCGAGGTCGTCGAGGCCGCGCCCGACGTGGCCGACCCGCCGCTCGGCAGCCTGGTCTGGGGCATCTGGGGCCACCGCGCCGAGGCGGTCGTCCCGGCCGCCAAGCTGGAGGGCCACGTGCTGCCGCCCGGCGCCGACCCGCTGACCGGCGTCTTCGCCCGCGTGGGCGCCATCGCGCTCAACGCCGTGCACGCCGCCGACGTGCACCTCGGTGACCAGATCGCCGTCTTCGGCCAGGGCGTCATCGGGCTGCTCGCCACCCGGATGGCCGTGCTCAGCGGCGCCCGCGTGGTCGCCGCCGACGCCATCGCCGACCGGCTGGAGCTGGCCAGGCGTTTCGGCGCCGCCGAGACCTTCGACATCGCCTCGGGCTCGGTGGCCGAGTTCATGCGCAAGCGCGTCGAGGGCGCCGACGGCGTCATCGAGCTGAGCGGCAGCAACGCCGGCCTGCACGAGGCGATCAGGACCGTGCGCAGGGGCGGCAGGGTGGTCGCCGCCGGGTTCTACCAGGGCGACGGCGTCGGCCTGCGGCTCGGCGAGGAGTTCCACCACAACCAGGTCCAGCTCGTCTCCTCACAGATCGGCGGCGTCGCCTCGTGGCTGGCGCACCGCTGGGACGTCGAGCGGCTGCAGCGCACGTTCATGGAGCTCGTGCACCGCGGCGAGGTGGACGCGCGCGCCCTCGTCAGCCACGTCGTGCCCGTCGACCGGGCCCCTGAAGCCTTCGACCTGCTCGACAAGCACCAGTCCGAGGTGCTTCAGCTCGTCTTCGAATTCAAGGAGTGACAGTGAAGCTCGCCGTACAGGAGCAGCTTCTGCCTGGCCGCAGCCTGCAGGAGAAGTTCGCCTTCGCACTCGACGCCGGCTTCGACGCCATCGAGCTTCGCGGCAAGGGCGACTTCCACTTCGCGGGCCGGCTCACGGAGCTCAAGCGCGCGCGGGCCGACGGCGTCGTCATGCCGACGGTCTGCGTGGACATGCCCCACTTCATCGGCGACTTCGACCCGGCCAAACGCAAGGACGCGATCCAGCAGCTCCGATCGCAGCTCACCGTGATCGGCGAACTCGGCGGCATCGGCGTCATGACCCCCGCCTCCTGGGGTCAGTTCTCCCGCCGGCTGCCACCGTTCGAGCCGCCGCGCAGCCCGGAGGAGGACCGCGAGGTGCTGGCCGAGGCGCTCGGCATCCTCGGCGAGCACGCCCACCGCAACGGCGTGCTGATCATGCTGGAGCCTCTCAACCGGTACGAGAACCACATGGTCAACACGCTGGCCGAGGCCGTCTCGTACTGCTCGATGGACTCCATCAGGATCGTCGGCGACACCTACCACATGAACATCGAGGAGGACGACCCCTGCCGCGCCCTCATGGCGGCGGCCCCCTACCTCGCCCACATGCAGATCAGCGAGTCCAACAGACACCAGCCCGGCACCGGCCACCTCGACTGGGGCGCCCAGCTCGCCACCCTCGACGCCGTGGGCTACGACGGCTATCTCGCCCTCGAATGCCGCCTGCGCGGCGAGCCCGAGATCGTCCTCCCCCAGACCGCCGCCTTCGTCAGGAAATATCTATGATCCTCCGCGACGCCGTGCGCGTCCTGGTCAGCAACTGGGATGGCAGCTACACGGTCCCCTCCCGTCGCCTCTATCCCCACCAGTGGAGCTGGGACTCCGCCTTCGTGGCGATCGGCAACGCCCACCTGTCGCCGCGAAGGGCCAGGTCGGAGTTGCTGACCCTGTTCGGTGCGCAGTGGAGTGACGGCCGGGTGCCGCACATCGTGTTCAATCCCGAGGTGGCCGAGGGCGCCTATTTCCCCGGCCCGGCCTTCTGGGCCGCGCGGGCGCCGTCGGGCGTGCGCACCTCCGGCATCGTCCAGCCGCCCGTCCACGCGCTGGCCGCGTGGAAGACGTACCTGGCCGAGCCCGATCTCGGGTTCCTCGACCGCATCTACCCCCGGTTGGTGGCCCAGCAGGAGTTCCTGCGCGCCCAGCGGCGCTCGCCCGAAGGGCTGATCGCGATCGTGCACCCCTGGGAGTCGGGCATGGACAACAGCCCCGCCTGGGACGTGCCGCTGGCCGCGGTCGAGGCGGCGCCCGGCGGGTTCGTCCGCAGGGACCTGCAGAGCGTCAGCGCCGACGAGCGGCCCACCGACCGCGACTACCAGCTCTACATCGCGCTGGCCGAGGCATACCGCGAGTCCGGCTACACCGCGCCGGGCGCGTTCCAGGTCGAGGATCCGCTGTTCAACGCCGCGTACGGGCTGGCCGAGTCGAGGCTGGCGGACATCGCGCGGGCGCTCGGGCTCGACCCAGAGCCGCACGAGCGCGAGGCGGCGGCCGTCACCCGCGCCATGGTCGAGCACCTGTGGGACGGCGCGCTCTTCCAGGCCCGCGACGTGCGCACCGGCAAGCCGACCGAGTCCGCGAGCGCGGCGGGGCTGACCCCGCTCGTGCTGCCTGACCTGCCGGACGAGGTGGCCGACACGCTGGTCAGGACCGCGCTCGACCGGTTCGGGCTCAAGGAGCTGCCGCTGCCCAGCTATGCCACGGACGCCGCGGAGTTCGACCCCGCCCGCTACTGGCGCGGCCCGAGCTGGATCAACGTCGGCTGGCTGGTCTGGCACGGGCTCAAGGACCGCCGTCCCGACCTCGCCGCCGGCCTCGCCGACTCCATGCGTCGCGCGGTGTGCAGGTCGGGCTTTCGTGAGTACTTCGACCCGGTCAGCCTGCGCGGCCACGGCTCGCGCGACTTCAGCTGGTCAGCCGCCCTCATCCTCGACCTCGTCGCAGAGCACGGCCTGAACGCACTGCAGCCGTCCGGCCGCGAGCTCTGTCATGAGACGTGGCGCTTCGCCGAACCCGACCAGATCGGTGACCACGTGCCGGCGTAGCGCCGGGCCGTGCCGCCGCAGCAGCGCGATGGTCTCGTGCGACAGGCGTTCCCTGTCCCAGGCGTGCGCGAGACCGCGCGGCACCCGGCCGATCTGCGCGCAGCGCACGGTGAGTCCGTTGTGGTGGAACTCCTCCCCGAGCCGCACCTCGGGGGCGCCGCCGGTGTAGAAGGCCAGGTCGATCAGCGTGCCCTGGGGACGCAGCAGGCGCAGGCCGAGCGCCAGCGCCCTGGCCTGGCCGCGGCACTGGAAGACGACGTCGGCGCCGCGGTCGTTGGGCCCGTGCCGCCAGCGCCGCTTGAGCTCCACCGCCGGGTCCTCCCCGGCGTCCATGGTGCCGGCGCCCAGCGCGGCGGCGATCTCCAGCCGGGACGGCGTCTCGTCCACCACCACGACCTCGGCCGCGCCCGCGTACATCGCGAAGCAGGCCGTCAGCAGCCCCACCACGCCGGCGCCCACCACCGCCACCCGCCGGCCGCGCACGCCGTCGCCCAGGTCGCGCACCGCCGGGCCGTGCAGGTCGTGGGCGGCGTGGAGCAGGCCGTTGGCGCAGATCGGGCCCATGTGGGCGACGTAGATGCCGAGCAGCGGGTCGAGGTCGTCGGGCAGCTCCACGAACCGGTCGGTCATCGGGTCGGCCACGTACGCCGTGCGGTGCCCGTACGCCATCGCCACCAGCGCGCCCTCGCGCACGGCCCGCGTCCGCGTCTCGACCACCAGCCCCACCTGCATGTAGCCGATGCCGCGCACCGGGTACGCCACTGACGGCGCGCCGTCGAGGAACAGCCCGAGCGCCGGGTCCCAGCTCGCCCCGAGGTAGGGGTTGGTGCCCTTGACGTAGGTCAGCTCGGTGCCGGCCGAGACGCCGCTGTAGGCGGTGGCGACCATGAACCCGCCGTCGGGCAGGTCGGGCAGCTTCTCCTCGACCAGGCACACCTCCCCTGGCGCCTCGATGCTGAGGGTCTCACTGGTCATCGAGCATCACCGGCCTCTGCTCGGCTGCGGATCGGGCGAGTGCCAGCGCCAGGCGGTGGGTGCGCAGCGCCTCCCCGTACGGTACGCGCACGTCGGCCGTCTTGCCCTGCACCGCGTTGATGAACTCGCGATCCACCCGCGTCTTCGCCCGTCCGTCGTCCTCGATCGCGCGGTGCCCGTCCACGAGCAGCCGGGTCTCGCTCAGCTCCAGCGCGATCCCGTCGGCGCACACCTCGAGCCCGACCCGGTGCTTGCGGGTGAGCAGGCAGGAGGTGGCGAGCAGCCCGGCCGCGCCGCCGGTGAAGCGCAGCACGGCGGAGGTGGCCCGGTCGATCTCACCGTCCACGGGGGTCCCTCCCGGCACCGCGTGCACCATGGACACCTCGCCCACCAGTACCCGCGCCAGGTCCAGCACGTGGACGGCCTGCTCGACGATCTGGCCGCCCGACCTGCCGGGGTCGAGCCACCAGGCGACCGGCGGCACCTTGTCCAGCCAGTGGCCGAGCGCGAGGTGGACGGGCCGGCCGGCGAGCAGATCATGCGCCTGTCGGACAATGTCTAGGTATCGCCAGTGATGCCCGACTGCTGAGGGGAGAGATCTCCGTTCGATTTCGGAGGCGATGGTTTCTGCGGTCTGGAGGTCAAGAGACAGCGGCTTTTCCACGAAAATCGGGAGATTGTACGACAGAGCGTCATGCTCCGGGTTGCCGTGCGCGAAAGGAGGCACACAGACGTAGACAGCGTCCAGACCGCCGGCGCTGAGCAGGTCGGCGTGGCCGCCATAGGCAGGGGAGCCGTGCTTCGAGGCCAGAGCCTCGGCCCTGTGGGGATCGGTGTCGGCGATCCCGGCGATGGTCACATCGGGGAAGCCGGACAGGACGTCAGCATGGCGAGCGGCAACATTTCCGGCACCTATGATGCCGACACGGGTCTTCGGGGACACAACCCGGCATATGCCACTTGTGGGCTGAATCAAACAAACATGTTCAAGCGCCTATAGATCGGGCAGAGGTCGCTACCTCTTTAGATCGGGGCTGATGCATGGAAAAAGATCTGCGAGCCTTGGCCAGAGTCCGTGAATGGTACGGACCGCACTCGAGTACGGCGGCGGAATGGCCGGTCGACGCTCTGCTGATGGCCAAGGGGAACACCACGGTGAGCGTGGTGCTGCCCGCCCGCGACGAGGAGAGCACGGTGGGCGGCATCGTCGCCGCCATCCGCCGCGACCTCGTCGAGCGCATGCCGCTCGTCGACGAGATCCTCGTCGTCGACTCCAACTCCACCGACGCGACCGCCCAGCGCGCACGCGAGGCGGGCGCCCGCGTCGTCGCACAGAACGAGGTGCTGCCCCACCTCGAACCGCTCACCGGCAAGGGCGAGGCCCTGTGGAAGGGGCTCGCTGCCTCGAAGGGCGACATCGTCGTCTACATCGACGCGGACCTGCGCAGCTTCGCCCCCCACTACGTGTCGGGCTTAGTCGGCCCGCTGCTTGTGGACGCCCACACGCACTTCGTCAAGGCGACGTACGAGCGGCCGTACACCGGGGCCGACGGGGTCGTCCAGCGCGGCGGCGGCGGGCGGGTCACCGAGCTGGTCGCGCGGCCGCTGCTCAACATGTTCTGGCCCGAGCTGGCCGGCTTCTCCCAGCCGCTCGGCGGCGAGTACGCCGCCCGGCGCGAGGTGCTGGAGCAGGTCCCCTACGTCACCGAGTACGGCGTCGAGTTCGGCCTGCTCGTCGACCTGCTGCACCTCGTCGGGCTGGACGCGATGGCCCAGGTGGACCTGGGACACCGCACCCACACTCATCAGTCGATGGCCGCGCTCGGCCGGATGGCCGGGCAGATCATGCAAACCGCCTGGTCGCGGCTGGAGCGCCAGGGCCGGGTGCTCGCCTCGGAGCCTCCGGGGCACACGCTGCTGCAGTTCGGGCTCGAAGGACAGGCGGGCCTGGTGGACGTGGCCGTGGCGGAGCGTCCCCCACTGGCCTCCCTCGTCCTGGAGGAGGATCTGGCATGAGAGTCCTGGTGAACGCGGGGCCGTGGCTGAAGGTGCCGCCGGCGGATTACGGCGGGATCGAGAACGTGGTGGCCACGCTGGTGCCCGCGCTGCGCGAGCGCGGGGTGAGCGTGGTGCTCGCCTCCGTCGGCTCCAGCACGCTGGAGGTGGACGAGCTGGTCTCCGCGTACGACGAGGGCTGCTTCAGCGAGCTGCAGAAGCCGTACAACCAGGTGATGGGCATCACCCATGCCCATCTCGCCCGGGTCGTGGCCGAGCTGCGCCGGCGCGACGACATCGACCTCGTGCACGACCACGTGGAGGTGGTCGGGCCCGCGGTGCTCTCGGCGTACGGGGGTTCGCCCGTCCTGCACACCCTGCATTGGGACCTGCGCAAGCATCCGGCCTTCTACGGCGCCTTCCCCGGCGAGATCGCGGTCAACGGCGTGTCGGAGTCGCAGCTCGCCCGCGCCCCCGAGGCGCTGCGCGCCGCCTCTCTGGGCGCGATTCACCTGGCGACCCCGCTGGCCGATCGCGACGTACGGGTGCCGCGCGGCGAGCACCTGGTGGTGATGGGCCGCATCTGCGGGCTCAAGGGCCAGCACGTGGCCGCCAGGATCTGCCAGAAGCTGGGCCTGCCGCTGGTGCTGGCCGGTCCGGTGAGCGCCCGCAACTCGCAGGCCGAGCTGGACATCGTCGCCCAGAACCCCTACCACCCGCTGCACAGCCATCCCGACGTCCGCTATCACCTCGACCACGTCGCCCCCTACCTCGACGGCGAGGTCGTGAAGTGGGTCGGGGCGGTGGGCGGCCAGGAGCGCGACGACCTGTACGGCTCCGCCCGCGCCGCCCTGTTCCCCATCCAGTGGGACGAGCCGGGCGGCACCGCCGTCGTCGAGGCCCTGGCGCTCGGGGTGCCCCCGATCGGGCTGCGCAGGGGCTGCCTGCCGGAGATCATCGACCATGGACGTACCGGCTTCCTCGCCGACACCGAGGAGGAGCTGGCCGAGTGGGTGCTGCGGGCGGACGAGATCGACCCCGAGGAGTGCCGCCGCGAGGCCCGCCGCCGCTTCTCGCCGTCGGTGATGGCCGATCGCTACCTGGAGCTGTACGAGCAGGTGATCAAGCGGCGTTAGCCGAAGCCGCGCGGCAGCACGGTGACCGGCCGCGGGGACGCGCGCAGCACCTTCATGGCCAGCTCGCCGAGGAACACCCGGTGCGGCTGCGCGTCCTCGCTGGCCGCGCAGACCAGCAGTTCGCCGTCCAGCCACTCGACGTCGCCGAGCGCGGCGGCGACGTCGTGGCCCTCGGCGACCTCGGCCTCCGCCTCGATGCCGGTGCTCTCCCAGGCCAGGCGCACGGCGAGGGCGAGGTCGTCGCGGAGCCTGCCCTGGTCCTCGGTGCGCAGGTCGAACGTGAGCAGCCGCAGCGGCACGCCGAGCCGCAGCGCGGCCTGCGCCACCTGCTCGACCGCGGCGTCGCACTGGGGCCGGTGCACGTAGGCCAGTGTGAGCCTGGTCAGCTCGTCGGGCGGGACGTAGTCGGCGGGCGCCAGCATGACCGCCTCGGGTGACATGTGCAGCAGGTGGTCTGCGGTGGCGCTGATCGAGATGCGGCCGTGCTGTCCGCCGCCCCCGGAGCCGACCACGATCAGGTCGGCCTTGATCCGGCTGGCCAGCACCGACAGACCGCGTCCCGTGCCCCTGCTCTCGAACGTGAGGTACTCGGCCGGCACCGGGCCGAGCTCCTCGGCCGCGTGCGCGAGGTTGGCCTGCGCCTCTACCGCCAGCCCGGGGCTGCCCGGAGGGTAGATCGTGGCGACCGTCAGCTCGCCGCCGGTGACACGGGTGATCACGGCGGCGAGGGCGAGCGCGTCTCGCCCGCCTGGGTTGTTCGCATATCCGACGATCACGTGCGCTCCGATCACGACGGCCCTCTTACCCACTCTCACCTGGGAATACGCCGCTTTGATCCCTGTACGTTCGCCACCGACGCCCCGGAGCCGAAACAGGCCGCATTGGCGCGTCAGCTCCTGACCTGATGACTTTCCGCCTTATGGTGGAGGCGCCGGAGCCTTCCTGTTCGTAAGGTTCTGTCCATCGGACATTCATCGATTGGACAGGCGTGTACCACGACATCGTCGACTTCGCTCTCAGCACACCCGCATGGCTGCACACCGTCGCCGAGGTCGGCACGGACGCGGGTCTTTTCCTGTTCGCGCTGCTCTTCGTGGTGGCGGCGGTGCGGGCCTGGCGTGGTCCCGCGCGCGACCTGGCGCTCGTCGTCGCCGGGCCGGCCGGCATCGTGCTCGCGTACGTGCTGAGCGAGGTCGTCAAGGTGTTCGTGAAGGAGGACCGGCCGTGCCGGGGCGGGATCGCGACGATCGCCGCGTGCCCGCCCCTCGACGACTGGTCCTTCCCCAGCAACCACTCCGTGATCGCGGCCGGCGCGGCGGCCACCCTCGTGCTGTGCCGGCGCGCCCTGGCCTGGGCGGTGTTCCCGCTGGCCGTGCTGATGGCGTTCTCACGGGTGTTCGTGGGCGTGCACTACCCGCACGACGTGGCCGCCGGCTTCCTGCTCGGCCTCGCCTTGGCGCCGCTGTTCGCGCTGCTCCTGGTGGGGGCGATCACCCCCGCCGTACGGCTGCTGCGCGCCCGCCTGCCGCGCTACTTCCCCGAGTCCGCGAACCCGTCCGTGGCGGCGATCAACCGGTCGAGGATGCCCGGCTCCGAGTAGGCGTGCCCGGCCCCGGGAATGACGTGGAACTCCGCCTCGGGCCACGCCTTGTGCAGGTCCCAGGCCGTGGCCATGGGCGTGCAGAGGTCATGGCGGCCCTGGACGATCACGCCGGGGATGTGCCGGATCCTGTCCGCGTTCCTGATGAGCTGGTCGGGCTCGAACCAGCCGCCGTGGGTGAAGTAGTGGTTCTCGATCCTGGCGAACGCGACCGCCGTCTCCGCCTCGCCGAAGTGCTCGACCAGCTCGGGATCCGGCATGAGCGTGACCGTGCCGCCCTCCCACTGCGCCCACGCGCGGGCCGCCGCCAGCCGCGCCGCGTCGTCGTCGCCCTCAAGGCGCTTCCTGAAGGCGCCGATGAGGTCGTCCCGCTCGTCCTCGGGGATCGGCGCCACGAACGTCTCCCACAGGTCGGGGAAGAGGGACGAGGTGCCCTCCTGGTAGAACCAGCGCAGCTCCTGCGGGCGCAGCGTGAAGATGCCGCGCAGGATCAGCTCGGACGTCCTGTCCGGGTGCGTCTGGGCGTACGCGAGGGCCAGCGAGCTGCCCCACGACCCGCCGAACACCTGCCACCGCTCGATGCCCAGGTGCTCGCGCAGCCGCTCCATGTCGGCGACCAGATGCCAGGTCGTGTTCGTGCTCAGATCGGTCGCCGGGTCCGAGGCGTGCGGTCGGCTGCGGCCGCAGTTGCGCTGGTCGAACAGCACGATCCGGTACCGCTCCGGGTCCCACTGGCGGCGGTGCCCGGCGTTGCACCCGCCGCCGGGCCCGCCGTGCAGCATGACCGCGGGCTTGCCCTCGGGGTTGCCGCAGACCTCGTAGTAGATCTGATTGCCGTCGCCCACGTCGAGCAGGCCGGAGTCGTACGGGTCGATGGGCGGGTACAAAGTTCTCATACGTCCTGATCCTGCCGCATCCCTCCCGGTGAGGCGTCTACTGAGACCAGGTGTGCCGGTTGAGGAAGCCGCGGTCGCCGGTCGCGTAGTCCTGGAAGGACCGCTGGACCTCTGACAGGTCCTCGACCATCGTGCGGATCAGCGTGCCCTCCTTGTACTCCAGCTCGTACCCGGGCGACACCTGAAGGAAGTGCCGGCCGAAGTTGACCAGGGCGACGAACGGGTTCTGGTGGGACATCGTGGCCAGGACGTCGTGCACGAGGCCCAGGTCGGGGTCGTTGACGATCATGCCGTCCCCCGTGTGGAGCTGCATGCCCTCGTAGACCCCGAGCGGCGCCACGTTGTGCACCAGGTCGCGCTGCGGGTCGTAGCAGACCATGCCGTGCGCCCGGGCCACGGTGAACACCTGCGAGGAGACCTCGTCCATGGTGTCGAGGTCCATCGTCACCAGCACGTGGCCGGGGTAGAGCGTGACCTCTCCCGGCAACTCCTTGGCGACGTCGGGTGCGGGGCCGTCACCGGGCTCGGTCCGCTTGACCGCCAAGTACGTCGCGCGCGCCTGGTCCCTGCTGATCGGCACCGGTTCGTCCCAGACCATCAACTCAACGCTCATCGGTCCATCTTGACGGACCCGCACCCGTGCCGTGCGTCACTGCCTGGGTTTTTCCGAATCCGGCACCAGGTGGGCGGTGCAGTGGGCGCACCGGCGCGCCTCGGCGGGGATTTCCGACAGGCACTCGGGGCACTGCTTGGTGGTGGCCGCCTTGTCCCGCTCGAACAGCTTCACGAGCCGGGTCATCGGAGCCACGATCAGCCAGTAGACGACGGCCGCGATGATCAGGAAGGTGACCAGGTGGTTGAGGAAGTCGCCGTACAGGAAACGACTGCCGTTGATCGTGAAGGAGTAGTCGGCGAAGTCGGGTTGCCGGCCGCCGGTCACGGCGCCGATCAGCGGCGTGACGAGGTCGGTGACGAGGGCCTCGACGAGGCCGCTGAACGTGGCGCCGATGATGACCGCGACGGCCAGTTCGACGATGTTGCCGCGCAGTAAGAACTGTTTGAAACCGCCCATGACATCAGCATGTAGCCCGAACGGGCGGTGGCAAACGATGCTGGAGACGTGGGCCGTCTCCGATACCGCGCCGTCGGGGACGGCTCACCCCTTTGACCTCGGCCGGAGTAACCACGGGCGTGGCGTGGGAAGGAACAGGGTGATCAGGGGGCGGGGTTGTCGCGTGGAGCGGGGGAACGGAACATGGGGAAAGACCGCAAGGGAGCCTCGATGATCGAGATCTGGCCGGGAGACCCCTACCCGCTCGGGGCGACGTACGACGGGGCCGGCACGAACTTCTCGCTCTACACGGAGGTCGCGGACAAGGTCGAGCTGTGCCTGTTCGACGACGACAACGTCGAGTCGCGGGTGCCGCTGACGGAGGTCGACGGCTTCATCTGGCACGGCTACCTGCCGGGCATCGGGCCGGGCCAGCGCTACGGCTACCGGGTGCACGGGCCTTACGACCCGGCGCGCGGGCTGCGCTGCAACCCGGCCAAGCTGCTGCTCGATCCGTACGCGATGGCCATCGAGGGCGGGGTCGACTGGAACGAGGCGGTCTACGGCTACCGCTTCGGCCAGCCCGACTCCAGGAACGACGCCGACTCGGCCCCTTACGTGCCGCGCTCGATCGTCATCAACCCGTTCTTCGGGTGGGGCCACGACCGGCCGCCGGCGACGCCGTACCACGACACGGTGATCTACGAGGCCCACGTGCGGGGCCTAACGATCGGCCATCCCAAGATCCCGAAGCACCTGCGCGGCACGTACGCGGCGCTCGGCCACCCGGAGATCCTCGACCACCTCACCAAGCTGGGCGTGACGGCGCTCGAGCTGATGCCGGTGCACCAGTTCGTCACCGACCACATCCTTGAGCAGCGCGGCCTGGCCAACTACTGGGGCTACAACTCGATCGGGTTCTTCGCCCCGCACAACCGCTACTCCAGTCAGGGGCAGCGCGGCGGGCAGGTGCTGGAGTTCAAGGCGATGGTGCGCTCGCTGCACGAGGCGGGCATCGAGGTGATCCTCGACGTCGTCTACAACCACACGGCCGAGGGCAACCACCTGGGGCCCACCCTGGGCTTCAGGGGCATCGACAACGTCAACTACTACCGGCTGGTCGAGAACGACAAGCGCTACTACGTCGACACCACGGGCACCGGCAACAGCCTGCTCATGCGCTCGCCGCACGTCCTTCAGATGATCATGGACTCGCTCCGCTACTGGGTCATCGAGATGCACGTGGACGGGTTCAGGTTCGACCTGGCCTCGACGCTGGCCAGGGAACTGCACGAGGTCGACCGGCTGAGCGCGTTCTTCGACCTGGTGCAGCAGGACCCGGTGCTGTCGCAGGTCAAGCTCATCGCCGAGCCGTGGGACGTCGGCCCTGGCGGCTACCAGGTCGGCAACTTCCCCTCCCGCTGGACGGAGTGGAACGGCCGCTACCGCGACACCATCCGCGACCTGTGGCGCGGCCAGGCGGCCACGCTGCCGGAGTTCGGCTCCCGCTTCACCGGCTCCAGCGACCTCTACAAGGACGACAGCCGCCGCCCCGCCGCCTCGATCAACTTCGTGACCTGCCACGACGGGTTCACGCTGCAGGACCTGGTGTCGTACAACAACAAGCACAACGAGGCGAACAAAGAGGGCAACCGCGACGGCACCGACGACAACCGGTCCTGGAACTGCGGCGAGGAGGGCCCCGCCGGCATCGCCATCGAGTCGCTGCGCGAGCAGCAGAAGCGCAACTTCCTCACCACGCTGTTCCTGTCGCAGGGCGTGCCGATGCTCTCCCACGGCGACGAGCTGGGCCGCACGCAGCGCGGCAACAACAACGGCTACTGCCAGGACAACGAGCTGACCTGGGTGGACTGGTCGGACGTCAGGGAGAACTGGCTGCTGCTGGAGTTCACCCAGACGCTGGCGGAGCTGCGCAAGAAACATCCGGTCTTCCGGCGGCGCCGGTTCTTCTACGGCAAGCCGGTACGCGGCCTGAACGACATCGCCTGGCTCACCCCGTCAGGGGAGGAGATGACCGACGGCGACTGGAAAGTCGGCTACGCCAAGTCGCTGGCCGTCTTCCTCAACGGCGACGCCATCACCGAGCCCGACCGGCGGGGCCGGCCGATCAGGGACGACTCGTTCCTGCTGCTGTTCAACGCCCACCACGACACGATCACGTTCACGATCCCCAAGGACTACGGCGAGATGTGGCACACCGAGATCGACACGGCCATGCCGATCAGGCTCGATGCGCGCATGGTGAAGGCGGGGGACGCCATCGATGTGCCCGGCCGCAGCGTACGGGTGCTGCGCCGTGTCTAGGCCCACCTCGACCTACCGGGTGCAGCTCACCCCCGACTTCGGTTTCGCGGAGGTGGCCGAGATCGCCGGCCAGCTCCGCGACCTCGGCGTCAGCCACGTCTACCTGTCGCCGATCCTGCAGGCCACCCCCGAGTCGCGGCACGGCTACGACGTCACCGACCATTCCAGGATCAGGGAGGAGTTCGGCGGCGCGACCGGGTTCAGGGAGATGGCGCAGCAGCTCGCGGCGCACGACCTCGGCATCGTGCTCGACATCGTGCCCAACCACATGAACACCGTGAACGCCGCGTTCTGGTCGGTGCTGAAGGACGGGCCGGAGTCGCGGTACGCGAGCTGGTTCGACATCGACTGGACCGACGGCACGGTCGCGCTGCCCGTGATCGGCGACGACGTGCGGCCCGTCGTGGACGGCGACGTGCTGCGCTACCACGAGCACGCCTACCCCCATCCCGGCCACTACCGCTTGGTCGACTGGCGCGAGGGTCCCGGCTACCGGCGCTTCTTCGACGTGTCGTCGCTGATCGGGCTGCGCGTCGAGGACCAGGCGGTGATGTTCGCCACGCACGAGGTGATCTTCTGGCTGCTGGACGAAGGGCTGGTCGACGGGCTGCGCGTCGATCACCCCGACGGCCTGGCCGACCCGCGCGGCTACCTCGAACGGCTGCGCGAGCGCACGGGCGGCGCCTGGACGGTGGTCGAGAAGATCCTCATCGGGCCCGAGCGGCTGCCCGCCGACTGGGCCTGCGACGGCACGACCGGCTACGACGTGCTCAACCGGGTCAACGGCCTGTTCGTCGACCGCGGCGGCAAGGAGCCGCTGGTCGAGCTGTTCACCCGGCTGACCGGGCAGCCCGCCGACTACCGGCCGGTGATGGCGCGGGCCAAGCGGGAGGTGCTCGACCTGTTCTTCGGCGCCGAGGTGGACCGGCTGGCCAGGATCACCTCGTGCGCGCCTGACGCCGTGCGCGAGCTGCTCGCCGCGATGCCGGTCTATCGCGCGTACGTGGTGCCCGGCGAGCCGCCGCCGCCCGAGTCGGTCGAGATCGTCGAGCGGGCCGCCGCGACCTGCTCTCCCGCCGTCCGGCCGCTCGTGCAGGAGGTCCTGTACGGCTCCGCCGAGTCGATCGTGCGTTTCCAGCAGGCGTGCGGTCCCGTCATGGCCAAGGGCGTCGAGGACACGGCGCTCTACCGGTGGTTCCCGCTGGCCTGCCTCAACGAGGTGGGCGGCGAGCCGGACGTGTTCGGGATCCCGGTGGAGGAGTTCCACGACTTCTGCGGGCGGATGTCGCCGTACACGATGACCACGCTGTCCACCCACGACACCAAACGCTCCGAGGACGTGCGGGCGCGGCTGTCGGTGCTGTCGGAGATGCCGGGGGAGTGGGCGGCGGCCGTGGCCGAGTGGTCGGCGCAGGTCAGCTTCGACCCGCACCTCGACTACCTGGCCTGGCAGAACCTCATGGCGGCCTGGCCGATCTCCGCCGAGCGGTTCACCGACTACCTGCTGAAGGCGGCGCGCGAGGCCAAGACCGCGATCTCCTGGATCAGCCCCGACCCCGCCTACGAGCGGCGGCTGCGGGCCTTCGCCGAGGCCGCCGTGCGGCTGCCGGTGGGCGGGTTCACCGAACGCATCGACCCGTACGCGATGGTGAACTCGCTCGGCGCCAAGCTGGTGCAGCTCATGATGCCCGGGGTGCCCGACGTCTACCAGGGCAACGAGACCACCGACTTCTCGCTGGTCGATCCCGACAACCGGCGGCCGGTGACGTACCCGCGCAAACCGGAGACCGCTTGGGACTCCGCCAAGCTGCTCGTCACCACCCAGGCGCTGCGGCTGCGGCGGCGGCTCGACGGCGACGCGGCGTACCTGCCGCTGCGGGCCGAGGGCGAGCGCGCCGGCCACGTGATCGCCTTCGCCCGCGGCGACCGGCCGCAGGCCGTGGCCGTCGCCACCCGGCTGCCCGTACGTCTGGCCGCCACCGGCTGGGACGCGACCACGCTCACGCTGCCCCCCGGCAACTGGCGTGACCTGCTCACCGGCGGCCGCCACACCGGCCGCGTCCCTCTCGCACACCTGCTCGGTCAGTACCCGGTCGCACTCCTGGAGAGACATGATCTTTGAGGTCTGGGCACCGAAGGCGACGGCGGTCGAGGTCGACACCATGGGCTCCCGCCGGGCGATGACACGCGGCGACGGAGGGTGGTGGTCGCAGGAGGTCGCGGAGGCCGGCCACGGCACGCGGTACGCCTTCACGGTGGACGGCGAGGGCCCCTACCCCGACCCGCGCTCCCGCCGGCAGCCCGAGGGCGTCTTCGGGCCGAGCGCCGTCTACGAGCACGACCGCTTCACCTGGGCCGACCACGACTGGAAGGGCCGCGACCTGCGCGGCGGCGTCGTCTACGAGCTGCACATCGGCACCTTCACCCAGGAGGGGACGTTCGCCGCCGCCATCGAGAAGCTGCCGCACCTCATCGAGCTGTGCGTGGACTTCGTCGAGATCATGCCGGTCGCGCCCGTGCCCGGCACCCGCAACTGGGGATACGACGGCGTCGATCTGTACGCCGTGAACGAGACGTACGGGGGGCCCGACGGGCTCAAGTCGTTCGTGGACGCCTGCCACCGGGCCGGGATCGGCGTCATCCTCGACGTCGTCTACAACCACCTCGGGCCGTCGGGGAACTTCCTGCGGCCCTTCGGGCCGTACTTCGCCGGCTTCGATGGCAGCTTCTGGGGCGAGGCGGTCAACCTCGACGGGCCGGACTCCGACGAGGTACGCCGCTACTTCATCGGCAACGCCCTGCAGTGGCTGCGCGACTACCACATCGACGGCCTGCGCCTCGACGCCGTCCACGCGCTGCACGACCGGCGCGCCACCCACCTGCTGGCCGAGCTCGCCGCCGAAGTGGACGCGCTCGCCTGCGCCGTCGGCCGTCCCCTGTCGCTGATCGCCGAGTCCGACCTGAACGACCCGCGCATGGTCCGCTCGCTCGACGCGGGCGGCCTCGGCATGACCGCGCAGTGGAACGACGACGTCCACCACGCCCTGCACTGCGCGGTCAGCGGCGAGAGCCACGGCTACTACCAGGACTTCGCCGACCTCTCCGCGCTGGCCAAGGTGCTCACGCACGGCGTCGTGCACGACGGGACGTACTCCAGCTTCCGCGCCCGCTCCCACGGCCACTCCTTCGCCGGCGTGCCGGGGCACCGGCTCGTCGCCTGCCTGCAGAACCACGACCAGATCGGCAACCGCCCGCTCGGCGACCGCCTCCCGCTGCCCGCACTCAAGCTCGGCGCCGGCCTGCTGCTCACCGCGCCGTTCACGCCGATGCTGTTCATGGGGGAGGAGTGGGGGGCGCGCTCGCCATTCCTGTTCTTCTCCGACCACGTCGACCAGGAGCTGCGGGCGAGCGAGGGGACGCGGCGCGCCCGCGAGTTCGTCGGGTACGGCTACCGCTGGGACGCGCCCGACCCGTCCGACGAGGAGACGTTCCTGCGCTCGAAGCTGGACTGGAGCGAGGTCAAGGAGGAGGCGCACTGGTCGCTGCTGTGCTGGTACCGCGACCTGATCGCCCTCCGCAAGGCCCTCCCCGAGCTGTCCGACCCGCGGCTCGACAGGGTGCGGGTGGAGGTCGATCCGCTGGCGCGGTGGCTGGTGATGGGGAGGGGGGAGCTGGCGGTGGTGGTGAACTTCGCGCAGGAGACGGTGACGGTGCCGGTGGGCAAGGGGACGGTGCTGCTGGCCTCGGACGAGCCGATATCAACCGACACGGACGGCCTACGCCTCCCCGCCCAATCCATGGCCATCACCCGCCCCGCCTGACCTCTCATGGGGGCGCTGAGCGTCCGGCGCCCCCAGGCCCCCGGTTCCTTGGCCCCAGGGGCTTCGGTCACCCGAGGTCATCCACAGACCGGCACCTCGTAGATCCCCCCATCCACAGAACCGCATTCCAATCCCCGAACCCCACCCGCCTTCGCTCATCCTGGTTGCCGCCTGATCCACGCTTCACCGGATCGCCGCAGCCACCATCCACCCCCAGTTCCGCGAAGGCCCCGACCCATGAAGATCACCCTCCCCCTGCCGGCCACCACGACCTCCCGCTTCGTCGTCGCCATGGAACACCTGCCGTTCGACCCCACGTCCTTCATCCCCTGGCGCATCGGCTCCCCCTACCGGCGAGCGGCGATCAGCGCAGCGGCCGCCGGCATGCTGGCGGTCACCCACCACACCACCCAGTGGAGACCTGCGGGCGCCGGCCTCACCGACGACGAGAGACGCCGCCTGCGCCGCACCAGACACCACCTGGTGGTCACCTCGGCAGCACCCCCGCACCGGCTGCCCACCGCCGCCCAAGTGGCGAGGGCCGCCGCCAGAGCCATGGCCAAGGAGTGCGACGGCCTGCTGATCGACCCACTGACCGCCTCCACCATCCTCACCTGCGGCCGCTGCTCGGGCGAGCCCACCCACTTCCGCCTCACCGACGACTGGCTGTCCTGGGACGTCCAGGTCCACGACGCCGCCACCTGCCCGCCCTGGGATCCTGCCGACATGGGCGCCTGCGACTGCCTGCGCGTCACGTCGAGGGGCCTGCGCCGCTTCGCCCTCCCTGAGATCACCCTCGACGGCGCCGCCTGCGCCCACAACCTCTGCGCGACCAACCTCCTCCGCACGGTCGCCAACCGCCTGGTGACCGACCACCTCTCCTACCTCAACGCCCACCCGGGAGCCGTCACCCGCAAGATCGACGACTTCCTTCGCATCCACCCCTCCGACCAGCCCGACGGCGGCCTCCCGTTCGCCGTCCAGCTGACCCCGTACGACGCCGACGCCGGCGAGCTGGGCCGCACGGGCAGCATCCGCCGACTCAAGATCGGCCCCACCCCAGGCGCAGGAATGGTCACCTGCCTCAAGGTAGGCCCACCCTCAGGTTTCACCGGCTCTCTGAACAGCTGGCTCTGCGCCACCCAAGCCTCCCGCCACACCACCCCGGGCCTCGGAGCCCGGGACCTCGGAGCCCTTGAATCCACCCGGATGGCCGCATGACCACGACCCCGCAGGTCACCGCCTGCCCGCACCTTGGCTCAGCCGCCGGCCCCCGTAGGCCGTCAGCGGCTGAGGATCCGGCGGAGGACACGTTCGAGCGTCCCCAGCGGGTCCGGGTCGGCGTCGGGGGACCGCCAGGCGACGTACCCATCGGGCCGCACCAGAACGGCACCGCCCTCGCGCACGCCGTACCGCTCCATGAAGCGTCCCTCCACATCAACAAGCTCGTCACCCACCAGCAGCCGAGTGAGCCGGACCCCGAGCCGGTCCTTGACCAGCCGCCCGGCGTCCATCCACACCTGACCGCCGGGCTTGGCGGCCAGCAGGACGAACCCGGTGCCGAACAGGTCGATGGTGGAGATGAGCTGCCCGTCCCAGTCGAGAACGACGTGCGGGGCACGACTGCCGGGCCGCCCAGTAGGGACACGCGGGTCCTCCAGGATCGACCCGTCATCGCCGGGC
This sequence comes from Nonomuraea sp. NPDC004580, assembly GCF_040609855.1. NCBI lineage: Bacteria > Bacillati > Actinomycetota > Actinomycetes > Streptosporangiales > Streptosporangiaceae > Nonomuraea > Nonomuraea sp. NPDC004580. The sequence continues at coordinate 664,749 of NZ_JBEXLH010000001.1, forward strand.
TCATCGATGATGGCGGAGGAGTGATACCGGCGCCCGAGCAGCACACCGATCGGATCCTCAAGAGGCTCGGGATACCCGACACGGGCGGCGGGCGGCATGCGTACACCGAGGTTGGCAAGCTGCGAGTCGGCCATCAGCCTGCCGATGGGCCGGCGCTCGGCATCGTAGGTGTCGAGGAAGGCCGGCCCCGCCTGCCCGCTGAGCACGAGCCACAACCGCCACGCCAGATCACACCCATCCTCGAGAGCGGTACTCCCACCCTGCCCACCAGTAGGCGGCATGGTGTGAGCGGCGTCCCCGGCGAAGAACACCCGTCCAGCACGGTAGGTGTCGGCCAGCACATGGGAGATCCCGACCAGGGGCCGATCGAGCACCCGTACGTCGAGCTCGGGCCGCCCCGTGGCCAGCCGTACGAGCTCGACACAGCGCTCCTCGGTGAAGTCGGCCTCGCTCTCACCCTCCTTGAGATTGACGCCGAGCACGTGACTCCCGGTTCCCGTGCCGGTGACGATCACACCGGTGAACACGTCGTTCTGCAGATACCAGAGAGTGACCTCCCGCTCCCTGACCAACCCCGAGAGATCGGCGTCGAACATGATCGAGCACAGCTCCCCCAGCGCCCCCTTCCCGGAGGTGGGAACGTCCAGCGCCGCCCGCAGCGGGCTGCGACACCCATCGGCGGCGATCACGTACTCAGCCCGTACGAGCCGCTCACCGTCTTCATCCCTGATCACCGCGCTGACCCCGGCGGCGTCCTGCTCCAGAGAGACCAGCTCAGTGGAGAAGCGCAGATCAGCCCCCAGATCCTCCGCTTTGGTACGCAGAATCCGCTCGATCTCCGCCTGCGGCGCCCCCACCGCAGGCACAGGGGTGAGCTCAGCCATGAAGGCGAACTCCTCCTGCTCATCGTGCACGATCATGTGCGGCTGAGGATCGGCCAGGCTGGCAGCGATCGCGATCCGCATGTTCTCCCCGATGCCCGCCCAGATGGCAGTCAGCTCCTCCTCGACACCGGGCACCGACCGCAGCATCTCCAGAGCTTGCGGCCCGACCCCGAACGCCTTGGGCTGCACGGACGTACTGGCATGCCGCTCGACCAGCATGACCGGCACCTCCCGCCAGGCCAGCAGCGCCGCCGCACTGAGCCCCGCATACCCCCCACCGACAACAAGAACCGGCACCCGCTCCTGCTCCATTGCCCCCACCTCCCGAGTCGCGTACTATCGCGTCTACAACGCAACAAGATATGTCGCGTCCAAGAACAGGTCAAGATATATCTCGACATTCACCCGCCCTCAGGACGCGCCGCCCCACCCAGCTCCACCCTTGTGGGCCCGCACACCGGCCTCATCGACGACGGCAGCAGAGGCACGACCAGCAGGAGAACTGCGACGGAGCCGCCGCCATCCCGCCGCAGCGCACTCACTCCGACTGGTGCGCGCACCCACTCCGACTGTGGTGAACCACTGCTTGGCCGGGGTGCGCGCCCCTCCGGAAATGGCCACCCGCGCCTGCGGCCCCCTGCCACCTCGCCGCGTCGCACTCGCCGCGGCTGCTGCGAGCTGTTGCCGGGCCGGGGTGCGCTGCGCTTTGTCGTGAGGGCGGGTGTTGTGTCGGAACGCGGTGTTGCCCCGGCAGGGGTGGTGATCGTCGCTGGTGCGGGAGCGTGGCCAGGGTGGTCGGCTGGTGCGGGAGTGTGGTCAGGGTGGTCGGCTGGTGCGGGAGTGTGGTCAGGATGGGCGGAGGAGGCGGAGGAGGCTGATTCGGAGGGCTTCGTCGGCCTCGGCGGCGGGGAGGCGGCCGGCGGTGCGTTCTTCGCCGGCGGCGTGGCTCAGCGTGATGACGGCTGCGATCAGCCAGTCCACCGGGAGGTGGTTGTCGAACTCGCCTGTTTGCCGGCCGCGTTCGATGATGCGTCTCAACCGGTTGGCTACCGGGGTGTGGCGGGTCTGATCCTCGCCCGGAGGGACGGGCAGGGTGCTGAGGTGTTGCATCAGCTTGGTGTGGCGGCCCGCGGCTCTGGCGCCGGCGTCGATCAGGCGCAGCAGGGCGTCGGCGGCTGGGCCGGTGTCGAGGTCGGCGGCGTCCATCTCCGCCACTGCCTCTTCCGTGAGTCGGTCGAGCACTGCCGTCAGCAACCGTTGTCGTGAGGGGAAGTGGGCGTAGACGGTCTGGCGGGTCACGCCCGCCGCGGTGGCGATGGCGTCGACGCTGGCGTCTGGCCGGGCGTCGAGCAGCTTGATCGCGGCGTCGAGGATGGCCGCACGGCTGCGTCGGGCGTCGGCACGGCGAGCGCGGGCCGGTGGGGAGCTCAATTCTTACACCTTGCCAAAGTTAAGAACGTATGTATCTTTGACGTACTGTCAAATCTACTACAGCCGACCGGAGTGAGCATGCGTCCACTCAGCGACAGCGACCCCAAAGAGTTCATCACCGAGTTCTTCGCCTCCTTGACAGAGGACCTCCTGCGTGACGACGAGGATCCGGCGGTGATCGTGGATCGCTACCACACGGCGGACATCATCGAGATAGCCGACGGTCACCGGATGGACCGGGAGAAGTTGATCGCACACACCCGCCCTGTGCGCAAGAACCGGCCTGTGAGCCGTATGGAGGTGCACGAGGCGGTGGCCCATGGAGATCGGCTCGCCGCCCGCTACACGATGCACGTCCAGCAGCGGAAGAAGGAGTTCGCCCTGGAGGTGTACTTCTTCGGGCGGTTCGCGAGCGATGGGCGGATGCGCGAGGCACACATGCTCACGCGCACGGTCCCTGGTGAGGAGGGGAAGGGCGGTTCGGTGGCACGGGTGGCCGGCGAGAACCTCGGCGAGCGTCCTGGCGGGGATTCAGGCGGGCGCTCGAATGGGCCCTCCGGCGATCGTTTCGACGATCGTTCTGGGGAGCGCTTCGGTGGAGGCGCCGGTGCGGCGGTGTCGGCGTGAGTACCAGCACGTACGTGGTGAGCGGTATGGCGTGTGGACACTGTGCGGACGCCGTCACCGAAGAGCTTGAACGTGTCCCCGGCGTCACTGCCGTGCGGGTAGACGTCGAGGCGGACCGGGTCATGGTGACCAGCGATCGGGAGCTGGATCTCGCGCGGGTGCGGGCCGCCGTCGAGGAGGCAGGCTACGAGCTCACCGACCCCGGCCCTGGGCAAGCAAGCGGCTGAGCGGTTGGTCTGAGAAGACGGTCTACTCAGCCAGTCCTGTAAGTCGGCCGGGTCCGTCGGTCGGTGCGGTCAGCCGGTCTCGGCCTTCGGGTTGTGGGTCTTCGGATCGTGGAGGTGGGGACTGGGGTCAGGTCAGGTGGCGTTCCAGGGATTCGAGTTTTGAGGTCATGCCGTCTGTGACGCCTTCCCTGATGTCGGCCTTCAGGACGAGGCTGACTCTGGGGGCGACCTCCGCCACCGCGTCCACGGCCCGCCTCACCACGTCCATGACCTCGTCCCACTCGCCCTCGATGGTGGTGAACATCGCGTCCGTGCGGTTCGGGAGGCCGCTTTCGCGGACGACCTTGACGGCGCGGGCGACGGGTTCGGCGACTCCTTCGCCGACGCCCAGCGGGGTGATGGAGAATGCGATGATCATGAGGCTCCCTCTTTGGGAAGGCGGCGGTGGAGAGGCCCTGGATGCGGGAGTGGGGGGATGGGGGGTTGGGTGAGGGCGGAGAGCCACGACGTTCGGGTGACGTCGTGGCTGACGCCGTACGGGTCACGCGTGGTCGTGCTCTTCCTCGTCCTCTTCCTCGCTGGGCCCCTCGGACGGCTCGACGCCGAGGACGGCCTCCCGGGGTTCGATCTCGTCGATGTGGTCGACGAGCTGCAGCACGTGGTCGGGTTCGATCAGCCACTGCAGGGCGGAGGCGCCGCTGTCGTCGGAGGCGACCAGTTCGGCCTGCTCCGTGCGCTCCTCGTCGGTCAGGTCGGCGTCGGGGTGCCTGATCTCACGCAGCGCCGCCGCCTGAAGGGCGTCCATGTCGAGCACCTCGACGGTCAGCTCGACCGTGAGACGCAGGAACTTCGGTTCTTCATCAGTCATGGCGACGATGCTAGGGCAGCTTCCACTCGACAGGCGCGGCGCCTTGCTGGACGAGCAGCTCATTGGCGCGGCTGAAGGGCCGCGAGCCGAAGAAGCCGCTGCGTGCGGAGAGGGGGGAGGGGTGGGCGGACTCGATGCGCGGGATGTCGCCGAGCATGGGGGCGAGGTTGCGGGCGTCGCGGCCCCACAGGATGGCGACCATGGGCTTCTGGCGCGCGACGAGGGCGCGGATGGCCTGCTCGGTGACCTGTTCCCAGCCCTTGCCCCGGTGGGAGGCGGGCTTGCCCGGCATGACGGTGAGCACCCTGTTGAGCAGCAGGACGCCCTGCTCGGCCCACGGGGTGAGGTCGCCGTTGGAGGGGCGGGGCAGGCCGAGGTCGGTCTCCATCTCCTTGTAGATGTTGACCAGGCTGCCGGGCAGGGGCCGCACGTCGGGGGCGACGGAGAACGACAGCCCGACGGGGTGGCCGGGGGTGGGGTAGGGGTCCTGGCCCACGATCAGCACCTTGACGTCGTCGAAGGGCTGGTTGAAGGCGCGCAGGACGTTCGCGCCCGCGGGCAGGTATTGCCTGCCTTCGGCGATCTCCTTGCGCAGGAACTCGCCCATGTGGGCGATCTGCTCGGTGACGGGCTCGAGCGCGCGTGCCCATCCGGCTTCGACGACTTCGTTCAGGGGACGACCGGCCATGGGTGTTGAGCTTAGTCAGGTCTGGTACGGCTTGCCGCCGAAACGTCGGGGACGAGCCGTACCAGAATGATCACAGGGACGGCTTGCCGGGCTGGTGGAGCCAGGCGTCGAAGAGAACGCCGAGGCGCCGGCCGGAGGCGCGTTCCGCGAGGGAGACGAAGGCGGCGGTGTCGGGATGCCGGCGGCCGCCGTTACGCGGGCGGGCGCCCGCTCACCCCCCTCGGGTGAACGGGCGCCCGTCAGATCAGGCCGGTCACTTCACGGAGCCGGCCATCATGCCCTGGACGAAGTACCGCTGGAACGCGAAGAACAGGACCAGCGGGATGATCAGCGACATGAACGCGCCCGACGACAGGATGTCGACGTTCGACCCGAACTGCCGCATCTGCGACTGCAGGTACTTGGTCATCGGCTGGTTGCCGGTGTTGGCGAAGACCAGCGCGATGAGCATGTCGTTCCACACCCACAGGAACTGGAAGATGCCCAGCGAGGCGATGGCGGGCTTGCCCAGCGGGAAGACCACCGACATGAAGATCTTCCACTCGGATGCGCCGTCCATGCGGGCGGCCTCCAGCAGCGAGGCGGGGATGCCCACGAAGAAGTTCCGCAGCAGGAAGATCGCGAACGGCAGGCCGAACGCCACGTGGAACAGCACCACACCGGGGATCGAGCCGAAGATGCCGGTGGACCCGTAGAAGGACGCGATGGGGATCAGCGCGATCTGGATCGGCACGATGAGCAGGCCGACCACGACGAGGAAGCTGACGTCACGGCCGGGGAAGTCCATCCAGGCGAACGCGTACGCCGCCATGGCCGCGATGCCGATCACCAGGACCGTGGTGGGCACCGTGATGGCCACGGTGTTCCAGAACGAGGCGGTGAACCCGCTGCCGAGCAGGTTGGCGTAGTTCTGCAGGGTCAGCTCGGCCGGCTTGGTGAAGACGGTCCACCAGCCCTCGGCGTTGTTGACCTGCGTCGTACGCATGGAGACGACCAGCAGGCCCAGGGTCGGCACCAGCCAGAACAGGCCCAGCACCACCATGATGACCTGGACGGCGCCGCCGCCCACGCGATCGACGATCTTGCTGACCGCGCTCCTGCGCGGCGTGCCCGACTCCAGCCCCGACGAGGCGCCGGAGGATGCGGTGGCGGTCGCGGTGGTCATGAGTCTCCCCTCCGGAACCGTCGGATGTTCATGATCATGAAGGGAAGGACCAGGATCAGCAGGAAGATGGCCAGCGCACTGCCCAGCCCCTGGTTGTTCCCGCCGCCGAAGGAGACGCGCCACATCTCCAGCGCGACCACGTTCGCCTGGGGTTGCACCGAGGCGGGGGCGATGATGAACACCAGGTCGAACACCTTCAAGGTATTGATGATCATCGTCACGAAGACGACGAGCAGGACCGGCGACAGCAGCGGCACGGTGATCTTGCGGAACACCTGCCACTCCGTGGCGCCGTCGATGCGGGCGGCCTCCAGCGAGTCACGCGGGATGGCCGCGAGGCCGGCCGCGATCAGCACCATGGCGAAACCTGCCCACACCCAGACGAACGCACCGATGATCGCCGGGGTGATGAGGGTCGGGCCGAGCCAGGTCAGGCCGTTGTAGGAGGCCTCGAAGTTGTCCTTCGGCAGCCGTACGGTGTAGGTGCCGTCGGCCAGCCCGTCGAAGCGGAACGTGCCGTCGGCGGCGGTCGTGGTGGTGGCCGCGACCTCGCCGTTCTGCTGCACGGCCTCCACGGTCATGCCGGGCAGGCCCTTCTCGGTGCCGTCCACGGCGCCGCTCTGGCCGCCGCCGCCCGGCGTGAAGTCGAACCACACCGTGCCCGACAGCCCTGGACCGGTGGCGGCCTTGGCGGGCTGGGCGTCGGAGGGCAGCACGTCCGGCTTGACGCCGACGATCGGGATCAGCACCGGCTGCCCGCCCTGCACGGGCTGCTTGGTGACGACCGAGCCGGCCTCGTCGGCCACGGGCGACTGGTCGCCCTCGCGCGGCCTGGCCTCGGGGTAGCCCTGCGAGGAGGAGAACGTGTCGCTCACGGTGGTGAGCACGGCGTTGGCCAGGCCCTTGTCCGGGTTCTCCTCGTAGACGAGGCGGAAGATGACGCCCGCCGCCATCAGGGAGACGGCCATCGGCATGAACACGATCAGCTTGAACGCGGTCGCCCACCTGATCCGCTCGGTCAGCACCGCGAAGATCAGTCCCAGCGTGGTGACGATGATCGGAGCGACGACGACCCAGATGAGGTTGTTGCGGATTGTGGTGAGCATGCCCTGATCGCTGAAGATCGTGGCATAGTTGCCCAGCCCCACGAACCCGGTGCCCGCCGCGTCGAACAGGCTCCGGAAGATCGAGTAGACGATCGGATAGACCACCCAGATGCCCAGCAGCACAGCGGCTGGGAGGAGGAAGGCGATGGCGACCGCCGGCGAGGGGCCGAGGCGTTTTCTCGTACGGGGGGTTTCAGCCGGTCCGGTGGGGGACTCGCCCGCGGTGGCCGCGGGCGAGTCCTGCCGGCCGTCCAACCGTTCGGTCACGGCCTTACCTCTTTACTTCCAGGCCTTCTTGGCCTCGGCTTCGAGCGCCTCCTGGGTGCCCTTGACATCGCTGGGGTCGCGCAGGAAGTCCTGCAAGACCTTCCACTCGCCCTTGCCGTCCGTGCCGCCGAACGCGCTGGGGGCCAGGTCGGACATGTCGTAGCGGACCGCGTCACCGGCGGAGACGATCGTCTGGCCGAGCTGCTTCGTCAGCGGGTCGGGGTAGTTGTCGGGGGAGACGTTCTTGTTGGGCGACAGGTAACCGGGGAGCTTGGCCCAGACCTCGCCGCCCTCCTTGGAGGCGAGGAACTGCACGAGCGCCATCGCACCGGGGTTGTCCTTCATCGCCACGGCGACGTCGCCGCCGAGCACGACGGGGGCGGTGTCACCGGCCGAGGGGAACGGGAAGTACTTCGCCTCCTCGCCCAGCTTGGCGCCCGACTGGTCGGCCTCGACGGCCACGAAGTCGGCCTCGATGACCATGGCCGCCTTGTCGGTGCCGTAGACCTTGCTCACGCAGGTCGGAAAGTCCGTCTGCATGGTGCCGGAGGTGCCGTCGACCAGGAACTCGCTCTTGGAGACGATCTGCTGGATCTTCTCCAGCGCCACCTTGACGGTGTCGTCGGTCCACGGGATCTCGTGCTTGGAGAGCTTGTCGTAGTTCTCCGGGCCGGCGGTGGACAGGTAGACGTTCTCGAAGAGGTCGGTCAGCGTCCAGCCGGAGGCGCCACAGAAGGAGAACGGCGGGGTGCCGGAGTCGGCGATGGTCTGAGCGGCCTTGACCATCTCGTCCCAGTTGGTGGGCGGCTGCACGCCGGCGTCCTCGAACGCCTGCGAGCGGTACCAGACCAGCGACTTGTGCGCGGCCTTGACCAGCACGCCGTACACCTTGCCGTCGACGGAGCCGAGCTCCTTCCAGTACGGCGTGTAGTTGGCGTCGATCTCCTTGACCACGTCGTCGGTCAGCGGCTTGAGCGCGTTCTGGTCGGCGTACTGCTGCACCAGACCGGGCTGCGGCAGGATGGCCACGTCGGGCGGGCTGCCGCCCTGGATGCGCGGGCCGAGGTAGGCGCCGGTGTCCTCACCGGTGGAGGCGTAGGTGACCTCGGCGCCGGTCTTGTCGGAGAAAGCCTTGAGCACCTGCTCGAAGTTCTTCTGCTCCGCCCCGGTCCACTTGGCGGCGACTTCGAGCTTCACGCCCTGGAGCGTCTTGGCGCCGTCGGACGCGGGAGCCGACTCCGACGCCGTGGGCTCGGTGGTCGTCGGCGCGTTACCGCAGGCGGCGACGGCTACCGCGAGCCCGGCCAGGATCGCTGCTGCTCTGCCTTTTCGCATGGCTGCCTCACTGGGTTCTGATGATCTCTTGGAGTTCGGACTTCATGGAGGCCGCCACGTCCTGCGCGGCCCCGGGGGAGGGGTTGCTGAGCGCCTTGGCGACCGAACTCGCGATCACCAGGCTCAGCTGGGTGTAGTTGGCGCTCACCGGCCGAGGGTGGGCGGCCAGAATGCTCTCTTTGAGCACAGGCAGGTAGGGGAAGCGCTTGATCAGCTCTGGATCGTCGTAGAGCTCGGTCCACACGGGCGGGAACGAGCCCTCGGTGAGGACCCGGCGCTCGTTCTCCAGGCTCGTGAAGTAGCGGATGAACTCCTGCGCGGTCTGCTGGTGCTTGGAGTAGGCGCTGATCGCCAGGTTCGCGCCGCCCAGCGTGCTGGAGCCGGGGCCGTCCAGGCCGGGCAGCCGGGTCACGCCCAGCTTCTGGCCCAGCTTGGCCTTGGCCGGTCCGTACGCGTGCGGCCAGTTTCTGGCGAAGGCCAGCCGCCCCTCCTGGAAGGCCAGGCGGGACTCCTCCTCCTTGTAGCTCAGCGACTCGTGCGGGATCCAGCCCTCGCGAAGTCCCTGGAGCAGGAATTCGATCGCGGTCGCGCCCTTGACCGGGTCGAGGGTCACCTCGGTGCCGTCGCGGCTGACGATCTCGCCGCCGGCCGAGTGCACGGCCTCTGAGAAGTTGACCGTGAGCCCCTCGTAGGCCAGGAACTGCCCGGCATAGCCTCCTATGTTGTGCTTTTTCGTGATTCGGCGTGACTCGGCGCGAAGCTCGGCCCACGTCCTGGGCGGCTTCTTGACCAGGTCGGTCCGGTAGTAGAGCAGCCCCGCGTTGCTGGTGTACGGGACGGCCCAGAGCTTGTCCTTGTAGACGGCCGTCTCCACGACGGGCGGCAGGAACCTGTCGAGCGGGAACAACCCGCGCTCCAGGGGGATGATCCAGCCGTTCTCCGCGAATTCGGCAGTCCAGAAGACGTCAAGCCCGAGCACGTCGTACCGGCTGCTCTGGGCCTGGAGGTTGGCCGCCATCTGAGCACGTTGCTCGTCGGCGGCCTCGGGCAGTTCCAGCAGCGTCACCTTCTCGGCCGGGTGGGCCTCGTTCCAGCGATCCAGCAGGGGTTGCAGGTACGCCGTGGTGTCGCGTCCGGTGGCGAAGGTGATCGGGCCTGTTCCGCCCGTTTCCGTCTCGCCCCCGCCCTCGTCGCCCGTCGCCGCACAACCGGCCGCGAGAGTCACGGCCAGGAGCAGCGGCAGCGAGCGAAGCACCCTGTTTCCTCCGTGTTCAGAGTGAATTACATACGTGTTAGGTAGATGCATTCATGTTATGCACACATGTAATCTGTAGGTCAACGGATTGCTCTGTAACGCATACGTAACAGGACGCGGGGAGGTGGCGGTGCGGCTTCACCTGCTGGCGCTCCTGGCGAAAGAGCCGGCTCACGGCTACGAGCTGAAACAGGCACTGGAGCAGACCTTCGGCAGTGCCTATCCTTCGCCCAACATCGGGCAGATCTACGTCACGCTCGGCAGGCTGGAGAAGGACGGCCTCATCCGGGCGGTCGACGTCGAGCAGTCCAACCGGCCCAACAAAAAGGTCTACTATCTGACCGCCAAGGGCCGGGAGGTGCTGGAGGACTGGGTCGACGAGCCGACCGAGGGTCCCCGGGTGCGCGACGAGTTCTTCATGAAGCTCGTGCTCGCCCCGCTGACCGGCATCGCCGACCGCATGGTGCTGATCAGCCGTCAGCGCCGCCACTACTTGTCACTCATGAGCGATCTCAACGAACTCCTGGCCGCCACTCCGCCGACGGATCGCGTGGCGATGCTGCTCATCGAAGGAGCCATGCTGCATCTCCAGGCTGATCTTGACTGGCTCGAGCGCTGCCAGGAGGATCTGGCATGAGCTCGGTTGTGAAAACGGTCAATCTGGTCAAAATCTACCAGGATGGCGCGGTGCCGGTGCCCGCCGTGCGCGGGGTGGATCTCCAGGTCGAGCCGGGCGAGTTCGTCGCGATCATGGGGCCTTCCGGCTCGGGGAAGTCCACGCTCGTCCACATGCTGGGCGGGCTCGACGCGCGTACGAGCGGGGAGATCTGGCTCGACGGCAAGCGCGTCGACACCCTGTCGGAGAGCGCCTGGGCGCTGCTGCGGCGCAAGAAGATCGGCTTCGTCTTCCAGTTCTTCAACCTGGTCGCCAACATGACCGTCGGCGACAACGTCGAGCTGCCCGCCCTGCTGAGCGGCGCCTCGCCCAAGGTGGCCCGCGAGCGCCGCGAGAGCCTGCTGGAGGCGCTCAACCTCACCGACCGGGCCGAGGCGGCCCCCGCCCAGCTCTCCGGCGGCGAGCAGCAGCGGGTCGCGCTGGCCAGGGCGCTGGCCAACCAGCCCAGCCTGCTGCTGGCCGACGAGCCCACCGGCAACCTCGACAGCCGCAACACCCGCGACGTGCTCAACCTGCTCAGCAAGGTGCACAAGGAGGGACAGACCATCGTCATGGTCACCCACGACGCCCGCGTGGCGAGCCTGGCCGACCGGCTGGTGTCGCTGTTCGACGGCGAGATCGTCGACGACGGCCGCATCGCCCGCCGCCGCACCCGCACGGCGGGCGAGGTGATCGACCTCCGATGAGCACGTCTCTGGCCGGCAGCCGGTGGATCAGGGCCGACCTCCGCGCCAGGAGGGGCCAGGCCGCGCTGACCGTGCTGGCCGTGGCCGGCATCGTCGCCGCGCTGATCACCGCGGCGACCCTGCTGGAGGAGGGCACCAACCCGTGGCGCAGCCTGTTCGCCCAGACCGACGGCGCCCACGTCTGGCTCTACACCAAGGACAGCCCCCAGGTCGCCTTAGGCGGCATCGAGGGCGTCACCCAGACCGCCGGCCCCTACCGCTCGGCGCCCGTCACCGTGGCTCAGAACGGCAAGAAGGAGCCGGCCGCGCTGCGCGCCATGCCGGCCACGCCGCCGGCCGTGGCGCACCCTGTGGTGGCCGAGGGCAGGTGGCTGGATCCCTCCCAGCCCGACGGGGTGGTGGTCGAGCGCTCGTTCGCCGACTCGCTGGGGCTGCGCATCGGCGCGCCCTTCTCGATCATCGCGCTCAGCGGCCAGCGCCACACCCTCTACGTACGCGGCATCGCCGACTCCGCCGAGCAGGGCTTCTACCCCGAGTGGACGCCCGGCCTGGCATACGTGCTGCCCCTCATGCTCGACCGCATCGAGCCCATGCTGGGCCGCAGCGAGTGGGTGACCGGCCTGCGCCTGACCGACGCCGAGGCCTCCCAGGTGGTCTCCCAGCGCGTCGTGGTCATGCTGGAGGACCGCCTGCAGCGCGTCTACACCTGGCGCGAGGTCAGGGCGGCCATGGAGCTGGACAACCGGCTGCTGGGCACGCTGCTCGCGCTGTTCGGCGTGGTCGGCATCGTGGCCGCCGCGCTCGCCCTGGCCAACGCGGCCGGCGGCCGGGTGCTGGGGCAGCTGCGCGACCTCGCCACGCTCAAGTCGATGGGCTTCACCAGGGGTCAGCTCGCGCTGCTGCTCCTCGTCGAGCACGGCGCGCTCGGCCTGCTGGGCGTGGTCATCGGCACGGTGGCGGGCTGGGGCGTGATGGCGGCCGTGCTCGGCCCGACGTCCGTGGCGCCCATCCCGGTGCTGGCCATCGTGGCGGGCACGGCCCTGCTGGTGCTGGCCGCCGTCGGGGTGCCGGCCTGGCGGGGCGGGCGCACGCCGCCGATCCCCGCGGCGCCCGCGGCGCCGCCGAGTGGCCGCCTGTCGAGGCTGGCCCGCCTGGCCCTCCTCGTACGCCTGCCGCCCGCCCTCGTGCTCGGCACCCGCGACGCCTTCACCCGCAGGGTGCCCGCGTTCCTGACGGCGTTCGGCCTGGCCGTGCCGATGATGATGATCACCATCGGGCTCGGCGTGTGGGCCACGCTGGACAACTTCCTGGCCCACCCGGAGCAGGTCGGCCAGCACGCCGCCCTCTACGTACGGCCCGGCAAACTGGAAGCGGCCGCCGCCGAGAAGCTGGCCGGCAGAGACCGCGACGTCAAGGCCGTCTACGCGGGCACCGACGTCAACGCGCTGGCCCCGGGCGAGGCCCGCTCGGTCAGGGTGCGGGCGATCGGCAGCTCGACGGACCCCTACCCGTTCCCGGTGGTCGAGGGCCGCATGTACACCCGCCAGGGCGAGGCCGTGGCCGGGCAGGGCCTGCTCGACCTGCTGGGGGTGAAGATCGGCGACCGGGTGCGGCTCACGGTGGGCGGCACCCCGCTGATCGTCCGGATCGTCGGCAGGACCGTCGAGCCGGAGCAGGACGGCGAGGTGCTCTCGGTCGGCATCGACAGCCTGGCGGCGAAGGACTCCGTGCCGCCGGAGTATTACGCGGTGGCGCTCAAGCCGGGCGTGGACCCCGGCGAGGTGCGGGGGAGGCTGCTCGCGGAGTCGGGCGAGAGCCTCGACGTGCAGGCCGCGGTCAACCCGGCCGACCGGCTGTCGATCATCAGAGTGGTGATCGTGGCGATGATCGCCGTGCTGGCCCTCATCGGCCTGGCCAACCTGCTCACCGCCAGCGCGCTCGGCCTGCGCGACCACGCCTTCGACCTGGCCGTGCTCAAGGCCATGGGGCTGACCCCGCGTCAGGTCATGGCCACGCTGGTGACCGGCACGGGCCTGCTGGTCGTGCTCGGCGTGGGCGTGGGCGCCGTGGCGGGGGTCAGTGTGGTCACCGGCCTGATCGACCTGCAGGGTCACACCAGCGGCGTCGGCGCGGGCATCGGCCGCGCGCCGTCGCCGGTGACCCTGACGGTGACCGTGCTCATAGCCGTGGGCACGGCCCTCGCGGTCGCGCTGATCCCAGCGCGCCGCGCGGCCCGTGCCCAGGTGCCGGTCACTTCTCGCTGATCGCCTTGAGCTCGCTCTGCTCGTCCTTCTTCAGGGCGAACCAGTAGAAGCCGTGGCCGGGCAGCGTCAGCAGGTAGGGGAGCTCCCCGATGGCCGGGAACTGCACGCCGCCGCGCGCCTCGACCGGGACCATGCCTTCGAAGCGGCGCAGGTCGAGCTCCACCGGCTGCGGGAACTTCGACAGGTTGTTGACGCACAGCATCACGTCGTCGCCGTCCTCGCGCACGTACGTCAGCACGGACGGGTTGGACGACCACATTTCGGTGTACGCCCCGACGCCGAACACCGGGTGCTTGCGCCTGATCTCCAGCATCTTGCGGGTGAAGTGCAGCAGCGACCCCTCGTGGCGCTGCTGGGCCTCCACGTTGACCGCCTGGTAGCCGTAGATCGGGTCCATGACGGCGGGCAGGTAGAGGCGGCCGGGGTCGGCCGAGGAGAAGCCGGCGTTGCGGTCGGGGCTCCACTGCATCGGCGTGCGGACCGAGTCGCGGTCCTCCAGCCAGATGTTGTCGCCCATGCCGATCTCGTCGCCGTAGTAGATGATCGGCGAGCCGGGCAGCGACAGCAGCAGCGCCGTGAACAGCTCGATGCGGTCACGGTCGTTGTCGAGCAGCGGGGCCAGGCGCCGCCTGATGCCGAGGTAGGCCCGCATGCGCGGGTCCTTGGCGTATTCCTTGTGCATGTAGTCGCGCTCTTCCTCGGTGACCGTCTCGAGCGTCAGCTCGTCGTGGTTCCGCAGGAAGATGCCCCACTGCGCGTTCTCCGGCAGCTTGGGCGTGCGGGACATGATCTCGGAGATCGGCTCGCGGGTCTCCTTCTTCACCGCCATGTAGATGCGCGGCATCAGCGGGAAGTGGAAGGCCATGTGGCACTCGTCGCCGCCCGTTGTGGGGTCGCCGAAGTATTCGACGACGTCCTCGGGCCAGCCGTTGGCCTCGGCGAGCAGCACGCGGTCGGGGTAGAGGCGGTCGACCTCGGCCCTGATCTTCTTCAGGTAGGAGTGCGTCTCGGGCAGCCCGGCGCAGGCCGTGCCCTCGCGCTCGAACAGGTAGGGCACCGCGTCAAGACGGAAACCGTCGATGCCGAGGTCCAGCCAGAACCGCAGCACCTCCAGCATGGCCTCCTGCACCGCCGGGTTGTCATAGTTCAGGTCCGGCTGGTGGTGGAAGAAACGGTGCCAGTAGTACTGCTTGCGCACCGGGTCGTACGTCCAGTTGGACTCCTCGGCGCCGATGAAGATGATCGGCGCGTCGGGGTAGCCGCCGGGATGGTCTGACCACACGTAGAAGTCGCCGTACGGCCCCTCGGGGTCGTGCCGGGACGCCTGGAACCAGGGGTGCCGATCGCTGGTGTGGTTCATCACGAGGTCGGTGATGATCCGCAGGCCGCGTTCGTGGGCGGCCTCGATCAGCTGGACGAAGTCCCCCAAGTCCCCGAAGTCGGGAAGGATCTTCATATAGTCCGAGATGTCATACCCGCCGTCGCGCAGCGGCGACTCGTACAACGGCAGCAACCACAGGCAGTCGACACCGAGCCACTCGAGGTAACCGAGCTTCTCGATGAGACCACGTAGGTCGCCGGTGCCGTCGCCGTTGGAGTCCTTGAACCCCCGGACGAGAACCTCGTAAAACACCGCCCGCTTGTACCAGGCTGGGTCTTCCGAGACGAAGGCCTCGGAGATCGGCTCCGGCGATGGGGATGCGTTGATCATGATGTCGCTCACAGGAAGAGATGTGGGCAGGACGAAGTCACCGGTTGCCCCGGCGTTACTATCTGGTGACCGCGCCGCGTGGAGTCGTCATCCCTGCGAACTCCACTGCCCTCGAACGAGACCGGATTTGTGATCTGGTGCCCGTTTGTGCGGCGCTTACGGGCCGAACACTACCAGCCCGTTGGCTTTCCGGAACCCGCTTCTGCTGTGCGACGGTTAATACCCGAGAGATCCGTATGTAATCGCCCTGTTACCCAGAGTTCACTAAAAAGGTGGAGCGACGTCCGAGAGGTCGTTTTCGAAGTCGCTCAGCCACAGCCCGAACAGCACGAGACCGCGCACCCAGAAGCGGTCGTTCCAGCCGTTGAACCTGGTCAGAGCGTCGGGACCGCCGGCCACCACTTCGTGCAGCTCGTCGGACAGCAGTCCTGGCACCCGGCTCACCACGACCTCCAGCATCCGGTGCGCATAATTTCGGGCAGGAGCCGCCGTCGAGCGCAGCGGGACCCTCATGAGCGGCTGCTTGACCACGTTCGTGGAGGGCAGGGCGGCCACCCGCGGATTGGCCGCGTGCAGCACCTCGCGGTAGAAGCGGCCCTGGTGCTTGCGGGCCACCCCGACCGACAGCGCCGCGTCGAAGAACTCCGGATGGATGAACGGCGCCAGGAACGACGCCTCGGGGCCCACCAGGTTCACCGCAGAGCGCGCGATGCCCCGCACGGTCCTGGTGTGCAGCACCGACAGCGGCAGCTCGGCCCGATGGCCGTGGAACATGGAGGTGGCCGCGAGGAACTGCTCGCGTACGGTCTCCTCCATCCACTGCGCGGCCGCCTTCGACAGGAACGGCTGTGACGGCCGGCCCAGCGACAGCGAGCCCAGCACCGCCGCCGAGCGCTCGGCCTGCGTCCTGGCCTCCAGCGCGGCCCCGCTGACCATGAAGTTCTTCAGCAGCGGCCCGCCCGCCAGGCCGTCCACCAGGATCCGGCCCGCGCCGTGCACCTCCTTGGCGAAGGGGGCGTACCAGGCGTGGTGCGGCGTGAGGTACTCCAGCCTGCGCGCCACCTCCATGGCGTCGGCCGGGTAGGAGGCCGCGTCCTGCGGGATCACCCGGTGCGGGATGCCCAGCTCCCTGGTGATCGCCCTGGCGAACGCGATGTCGGTGTCGGTGCCGTCGTCGGGGCTGGTCGTCCACGACTCGACGTCCGCGCCCCTGGCCTTGGCCACGCCGGCCAGCAGCCGGGAGTCGTAGCCGCCGCTGACCGGCACCAGCAGCGGGCGGCCCGCATAGTCGGCGTAGACGTGGTCGAGCAGCTCCACGATCTCCTGGGGGCTGATCCACGCCTCGTACGGCTCCGTACGCAGCCAGCGCGGCAACCGCCGCTCGGTGGTGAGCCTGCCGTGTTCCCACACCAGCGCGCTCGCCCCCGGCAGCCGTTTCACCTCCGTGTACGGCGTCGCCTCGCCCAGCGGGAACGTCACCTGCAGGATCGAGGCCCACGCCGACCAGTCGATCGCGACGGGCACCAGGTTGAGCAGCGGCTGGATCAGCGACGAGAAGTAGACCGCGTCGGCCACCCGCACGTGGTAGACGTCCACCAGGCCGAGCGCGCCCGTGTGCAGCGCCACCCGCCCGCCGTCGCCGATCAGCCCGGGGGTCTCGTACGTCTCCGCGACCGTGATCCACTCGTCCTCGGCCGCCTTCGGCCGGCGCTCGCCCCAGGCGAATGCGTACGCGTCACCGGAGCGGTGGTAGGGCGGCAGCGGAGTGGAGCTGAACAGCGCCGCCTCCGCCGACTGCAGCGCGGGCCGGACCTTCGGTCCCGCGGTGGTCAGCTTGCCGAGCAGTGCGGTATCGATCCGGCCGAGAGCGCCGCAGACGTAGGGCCTTACGTTGAACTGCACCGGATCTCATCCCTTCGAGACGCTTCCGCAAAAGAGTATCCTTTGCCGGGCTGAGAGAGTGGAGGTCCGGTTTGTCGACTGAGCTAGAGAGTACGCGGAGAGCGCTGCGTGACGCCGTCGCGCAGGCCGAGCGTGCCGCCGAGCTGGCCAGGCTGCTGGACGCCGCCCAGGCCAGGCTGGCCGAGGCCGAGCAGCGCGCCGAGGAGGCGAAGGCGCTCGCGGAGCAGCTCAGCGAGACCGAGGAACGGCTGGCCGCCGAGCAGGCCGCCGCAGACAAGCTGCGCAAGGAGCTGGCCGAGCAGCGCTTCCAGGCCGAGGTGGCCAACTGGAAGCTCTCGTCGATCAAGGTCGCCCGCTGGAACCGGCTGGGCGACGCCATCAAGAGCGGCAAGAGCAACCCGGTACGCCTGGCCAAGGGCCTCAAGGGTGCCGCCAAGCCGGTCAAGCGGCCCATGGCGCCCAAGCGCAAGCCGGTCGCCACCGCGAACAAGCCCAAGGACGAGCGCCCGGGCGCCGCCTTCCAGGCCACCACCAGCACCAGGACGCTCGGCGGCGCCCAGTTCAAGCTCAAGCCCTTCCGGGTGCCCACCGGCCCCAACACCAGGCCGCACCTGACCGCCGCCGTCGTCGCCGACCCGCACGCCGAGGCGCTGCTGCGCTACGAGTGGCGGCAGACGACCGGCTTCACGCCCCGCGACTTCGCCAGGGTGCTCCCGCTGGAGGTGCCCCACCTGCTGGTCGTGGAGTCCGTCACCCAGGGCCCGTGGGCCGAGGAGATCATCGGCGAGCCGGGCGAAGGGCTGAAGTCGCTGCTCGCGTGGTGCGCCGAGCGCGGCATCCGTACGGTCTTCTGGCACACCAAGGGCGACGTCTCCGCGTACGCGCAGGCCGCCGACCTGTTCGAGCACCGCTTCACCGCCGACCTGACCGTGGCGTGGCCGCGCCTGCAGTTCGGGGTGCAGCCCCGGGTGCACAACCCGCTGCCGCTGTCCGGTGGCCGCATCGACCGCGTGCTCACCCTCGACCAGCTGCTGCCCGAGCACCTGGCCTACCCCGACGTGCTGACCTCCTACCGCTGGCCGGCCGCCGCCGACTGCCCGCCGGGCACCCCGCAGTGGCGCCTCGCCGAGATCGCCGCCTGCGGCACGCCCATCGGCACCGAGGCCGACTCGCGGCGGGCGCACGTGGCGCTGCGGCGGGCGTACGCGATGGGCACGATGAGCGAGCGCATCGACGAGATGCTCGACGCGATCGGCCTGCCCAGCGCGCGGCCCACGCTCAACACCTCCGTGCTGCTGCCCATCGTCGACCCCTACACGATGGAGCACGCGCTGGCGCAGGTCGCCCGGCAGTCGGGCGTCGACCAGCTCATCGTCATCGGGCCGCCGGAGGCCGAGCTGCGGGCCCGCGACGTGCTGCCCGACGTCGAGGTCATCCACCGGCGGCCGGCGCCGTCCATGACCGTGGGCGCGATGCTCAACGCCGGCATCGACCTGTGCGAGGCCGACCTGGTCGCGGTCATGGACCCGCGCGACGTCTACGGCGCCCACTACCTGTCCGACCTGCGCAGGGCGTTCCTGTTCAGCACCGCCGACATCGTCGGCAAGGCCGCCTTCTACGCCCACCTGCGCAAGCCCCAGGCCACGCTGCTCAAGCAGCCCGAGGCCGAGTACGGCTACCTGCCCGAGATCGCCGGCGGCACCCTGCTCGCCCGCCGCAACGCCCTGCGCGAGCTGGGCTTCGCCGACCTCACCGAGGGCTGGGACGAGGTGCTCATGCGGCAGTGCCGTACCGACGGCGTCAAGGTCTTCTCCGCCGACAGGTTCGGCTACGTGCGGGTGCGCGACGAGGACCGCTGGCTGCTCGGCGCGGCCCAGCTCGTCGAGTACGGCTCCGCCGAGCCGCACGCGCTCATCTGAGCCACAGCGGCAGCGCCGGGGCCGCGTCCGTGACGGGGTTCCATGCGCATAAGGTTCTCGAAGTGACGTCCGATGAGCTGGTCGCCGTGCTGGGGGAGCCGCCCGTGCCCGACGGCACGTGGGAGCACGAGATCCGCTACGTCTCCGCGGCGGCCCTGCGGCGCCGGATCCCGCCCGCCGGGCTGGCCGAGCGGGTGCGCGCGCTCGGGGGCGTCGTCTCCGCCGAGGTGGCGGGGGCCGGGTTCCTGCGGATCGTCGTGGACGACCCCTTCTGGCTCATCGAGGCGGCGCCGGCGCCGTACGAGCCGGCCTGGCCCGACTTCCCGCGCACCTGGGACAATCCCGGCTTCGTCGTGCGCTACGCGCACGCGCGCGCCTGCGCCGTGCTGAGGTGGGCGGCGGACCTCGGGGTGCCCGGCCCGGCGGGCACGCCCGATGACGTGGCGCACCGGCACGTGCTCAGGGTGCTGGCCGAGCTGCCGGGACGCCGGGCGGGCAGGGATCCCGGGTGGGAGGCGTACCTGGTGCGGCTGGCGCTGGCCTACCACGACGCGCACGAGCGCGCGCCCGCCGTTCCGGTGGGCGACGAGGAGCCGTCGCCGGCGCACGCGGCCCGCGTGCGGGTGGCCGATGTGGTACGTAAGGTGCTTCCCGGCCCAGACCGTCTGTGAGCAGAAAATATCCGGTTAAACGGCGAAAAAGAGTAAAAATTACCCTGCCAGACCTTGATCGCGTCTCGATACGTGGTCACAGGGTCATGGCTTACTTGCGCTTCCGATAGCCTCGATCGGGTGAGTCGATTCGCCCATCCCGCCGGGGACCGGCACGCCGAGATGCTGCCCCACGAGCGCCCGCCGCAGGCGCCCGCCGACCTCAACCGGATCAACCCCGCGATCTGGCCCCGAACGTCGAGCCGGGCCGACGGGGCGCTGACCGTGGGCGGGGTGGACGTACGCGACCTGGCCCGCGAGCACGGCACCCCGCTCTACGTCATCGACGAGGACGACGTACGCTCGCGCATGCGCGACTACGCCACGGCCTTCGCCGGCTCCGAGGTCCACTACGCCGGCAAGGCGTTCCTGTGCAAGGAGATCGTGCGCTGGCTGCTCGACGAGGGCCTCGGCCTCGACGTCGCGAGCGGCGGCGAGCTGGCCGTCGCGCTCAGCGTCGGCTTCCCCGCCGAGCGCATCACCATGCACGGCAACAACAAGTCCGGCGCCGAGCTGCGCAGGGCGCTGGAGGCCGGCGTCGGCCACATCGTGGTCGACTCCTTCGACGAGATCGCCCGGCTCGGCCACCTCGCCCAGGAGCACGGCAAGCGGCCCAAGGTGATGATCAGGGTGACCACGGGCGTCGAGGCCCACACCCACGAGTTCATCGCCACGGCCCACGACGACCAGAAGTTCGGGCTGTCGCTCAACTCGGGTGCGGCGGCCGAGGCCGTGCGCCGCATCCTGGCCCTGCCCCAGCTCCAGCTCGTCGGGCTGCACTCCCACATCGGCTCCCAGATCGTCGACACGGCCGGGTTCGAGGTCGCCGCGCGGCGCCTGGCCGGGCTGCTCGTCGAGATCAAGGAGGAGCACGGCGTCGTGCTGCCCGAGCTCGACCTCGGCGGCGGCTACGGCATCGCCTACGTCGAGGGCGACGACGCCCCCGACATCAAGGAGCTGGCCGACGGGCTGCGCGAGATCGTCACCAAGGTCTGCTCCGACGCCGGCCTGCCGGTGCCCCGCCTCACCATCGAGCCTGGCCGCACCATCGTCGGCCCGGGCGGCATCACCCTTTACGAGGTCGGCACCATCAAGGACGTCGAGGGCCTGCGCACCTACGTCAGCGTCGACGGCGGCATGAGCGACAACGTACGCACCGCCCTCTACGGCGCCGAGTACACCGCCGCGCTGGCCAGCCGCGCGAGCGAGGCGGAGCCCATGCTCAGCCGCCTGGTCGGCAAGCACTGCGAGAGCGGCGACATCATCGTGCGCGACTTCCACCTGCCGAGCGACCTCGCGCCAGGCGACCTCATCGCCGTCGCCGCCACCGGCGCCTACTGCCGCTCGCTGGCCAACAACTACAACTACCTGCCGAGACCCGCCGTGGTCGCCGTCTCGGGCGGCGCCTCCCGCGTGATCGTGCAGGGCGAGACCGAGGACGACCTGTTGAGGGGGCAGCTGTGAAACCGCTGAAAGTGGCGCTGCTGGGCTGCGGCGTGGTCGGCTCCCAGGTCATCAGGCTCATGCACGAGCAGGCCCTCGACCTCGCCGCCCGCGTCGGCGCGCCGCTCGAGCTGGCCGGCGTCGCCGTGCGCAGGCTCGGCCGCAAGCGCGACGTCGAGGTCGATCCCGCGCTGCTCACCACCGACGCCGAGTCGCTCGTCACCCGCGACGACATCGACATCGTCATCGAGGTCATCGGCGGCATCGAGCCGGCCCGCTCGCTGATCACGGCCGCCCTGTCCAGGGGCAAGTCCGTGGTCACCGCCAACAAGGCGCTGCTGGCCGAAGACGGCGCCACCCTCCACGAGGCGGCCAGGGCAGGCAACGGCGACCTCTACTTCGAGGCCAGCGTCGCCGGCGCCATCCCGCTGCTGCGCCCCCTGCGCGAGTCGCTGGCAGGCGACCACGTCAAGCGGGTGCTCGGCATCGTCAACGGCACCACCAACTACATCCTCGACAAGATGGACTCCACCGGCGCCTCCTTCACCGACGCGCTGGAGGAGGCCCAGACGCTGGGCTACGCCGAGGCCGACCCGACCGCCGACGTCGAGGGCTTCGACGCCGCCGCCAAGGCCGCCATCCTCGCCGGGCTCGCCTTCCACAGCCGGGTGCGGGCCGAAGAGGTGCACCGCGAGGGCATCACCGAGATCACCGCCACCGACGTCGCCTCCGCCAAGGCCATGGGCTACGTGATCAAGCTGCTGGCCATCTGCGCGCGCTCCGACGACGGCCGCTCCTTCGGCGTGCGGGTGCACCCGGCGATGATCCCGCGCAGCCACCCGCTGGCCGGGGTGCGCGAGGCGTACAACGCGGTCTTCGTGGAGGCCGAGTCGGCGGGGCAGCTCATGTTCTACGGCAAGGGGGCGGGCGGCGCGCCCACCGCGTCCGCCGTGCTCGGCGACCTGGTGGCCGTCGGCCGCAACCGCCTGGCCGGCACCCGCGGCCCCGAGGAGTCCACCTACGCCGAGCTGACCGTCCACCCCATGGGCGAGACCGTCACGCGCTGCCACGTGGCGCTCGACGTCGCCGACAAGCCGGGCGTGCTGGCCCGGGTGGCCGAGCTGTTCTCCAAGCACGACGTGTCCATCCAGACCGTACGGCAGGAGGGCAGGGGCGACGACGCCCAGCTCGTCATCGTCACCCACCGCGCCACCGACGCCGCGCTCTCGGCCACCATGGAGGGGCTGCGCGAGCTCGACATCGTCCGCGCGGTGGCCAGCGTGATGCGCGTGGAAGGCGACGAGGTCGGCTGAAGGGGCGGTAATCGCCAGATCGCTCCTGAAACGGGCGTAAGGTAGGCGCCGCCGATTCCTTCCCTGCGCCCGAGGAGCAGCCTGCGATGTCCGAGACCCCCTGTGGCTTCGCGCGTACGCCGGAGAAGGGGCTGGCCCGCCTCCACTGGAGCACCGGCGAATGGGCGGTCGAGGGCGGGCCGCCCGAGGTGCCCGAGCTGCGCCCGCTGCGCGGCCTGGAGGTCGAGTGGCCCGAGCGCGAGGTGCCGCTCGACGGGCTCATGCGGCTGGCCGCGGCCGGCGTGCCGCTGACCGCCGCCGACGCGCCCGCGTGGGTGCCCGCCGACCTCGCCGCGCTGCTCACCGACCGCGACTGGCTCGCCCACCCGGCCGACGGCACCGCGCGCTCGCTGGCCGACCTGCGGCGCGAGGAGCACAGCGTACGCCTGCGCCGCCTGGCCCACCCCACGTCCATCCCGCACGTCAGCATCGTCATGGCCACCAAACGGCCGGCCATGGTGCCCGCCGCGCTGGCGCAGATGGAGCGGCAGCGCGACGTCGTCGCCGAGGTGCTGCTCGGCCTGCACGGGGTGGCCTTCGACGAGGTACGCGAGGCCGCCGGCTCCTGCGCGCTGCCCGTGCGCCACGTGGAGGCCGACGCCTCGGTGCCGTTCGGCGAGGTGCTCAACCAGGCCGCCGCTCTGGCTGAGGGCGACTATCTGGCGAAGTGGGACGACGACGACTGGTACGGCCCCCGCCACCTGGCCGACCTGTTCATGGCGATGACGTACGCGGGGGCCGACGTGGTGGGCACCACGGCCGAGTTCTTCTACCTGGAGCCGCTGGAGGCGACGATCAGGCGCACGACGTTCGCGAGCGGGGCGAGCTATCCGAGTGAGGTCCACGCCGATCACGTGGCGGGCGGCACGATCATGGTGTCCCGGTCGAAATTCCACGACATAGGCGGATATCCCGCGCTGCCACGGGCCGTCGATCTCGAGTTCCTCAAGGCGGCGAAGAGCGCGGATGCCCGCATCTACCGCACCCACGGCCTCGGCTACGTCCTGCGCCGCGGGCTCAGCGGCGAGCACACCTGGCAGCTCCCGCTCGCCCACTTCCTCAAGGTGGCCGCCAACCAGTGGCGGGGCTTCCGCCCGAGCCTGCTGATGGAAGCCGCGTGACCGCCCGCGTACGCGGCAACGACTACCGCGTCCTCGCCCGCGACGAGCCGCTCGAACCCCGGCTGACGGTCAGCGTCGTCGTGCCCGCCTACGGCGGCCAGGACAAGCTCGACCTGGTGCTCGCCGCGCTGGCCAGGCAGACGTACCCGGCCGAGCTCATCGAGGTCATCGTCGTCGACAACGGCAGCGAGCCGCCGCTGTGCCTGCCCGCCGAGCGGCCCGAGCTGACCCGGCTGGTGCGCTGCGAGCGTCCAGGACGCGCCGCCGCCCGCAACGCCGGACTCGGGGCCGCCACCGGCGAGGTGATCCACTGGCTCGACTCCGACGTGCTGCTCACCCCCGGCGCGGTCGAGGCGCACATGCGCTGGCACCACGCCGCCCCCTACCTCGTCGTCACCGGCTACCTGCGCTTCACCGAGGCGCCCGTGCCCGCCGAGCTGCCGTCCGACCTGGAGGCCGCCTTCGAGCCCGCCGAGCCGCACGCGTGGCTCGTCGACCTCGTCGAGCGCACCGACGGGCTCACCGACAACCCCCAGCGCCCCTTCAGCCTGCACGTGGGCGGCGCCACCTCCGTCAACGCCGCCCTGATCAAGGCCGCCGGGCCCATGGACGACGACCTGGTGCTCGGGCAGGACACCGAGCTCGGCTACCGGCTGTGGCAGGCGGGCGCGGTCTTCGTCCCCGAGCCCGCCGCGCGCGGCTACCACCTCGGGCCGACCATGCGCATGCGTGACAAGGCGCCCATCGACCGGGTCAGTCACGCGTTCGTCGCCGACCGCATCCCTGCCTACCGGTGGCTGCGCGGGCATCCCGGGCGGCAGTGGAAGGTCCCGTACGTCACCGCCGTCGTCTCCGCGACGACCGGCTACGACGAGGTGCGGGCCACCGTCGACGGGCTGCTCGCCGGCACCGTGCCCGACGTGTCCGTGCTGCTCGTCGGCCCCTGGGACACCCTCGACCACGATCGCCGTGCGCCTCTGCAGGACCCGTCGCTCGACCTGGTGCTGATCGAGGGGCACTACCGGCACGAGGGCCGGGTACACCTGGTCACCTCCGCCTCGGTCGACCCCGCCGTCCCGTACACGCTGCACCTGCCCGCCGGCTGGATCCCAGGCCACGACACCCTCGCGCGCCTGCTCGACCTGGCCCGCGACGAGGGCCTCGGCCTGGTGAACGTGCTCCTGGACGAGAGCTCAGGCGGCATCGTGGCGGCCCGGCTCGAACGCGCCTCCGCCTTCGCCAGAGCGCGCATCGTGGCAGCCGCGGGCGAGGACCTGGACGACGTGGTGGACGAGGTCGCCGGCGTGCTGTGGGCCGACGGCGCCACCTACGGCTTCACCGCCGAGGCAGAGCCGCCGCAGGGGCGGCGCAGCGCGTACAAGGAGAGACTGGCCGCGCAGGCGGAGGCGGCCCGGCTGGCCGAAGAGGCCGAGCGGCTGCGCGCCCAGGTGGCCAAGTGGCGGGACGAGGCCGGCACCTGGCGCAAGTCGGCGGTTGAGCTGCGGCGCGAGGTCGGCTCGCTGCGCCGCCGCATCGCCGCCGCGAATCGCGTCCAGCCGGACCTGCGCTCGGTCGTCTCCAGCACCCTGAAACGCGCGCTCCGCCGCAAGAGCTGACCCGCCGCCGGCCTCCGCGACCGGGCATCCACCCATCGCCCTTCCGGCGAGAGGCAGGGGCGGGGTCAGTTGGGGCGGAGGGCTGATTTGAGGCGGCGCAGGAGGGTTTTCTCCGGCGGGTCCGACGAGACCTGCACGACCGCCTTCGGGGCCGGGATCGTGACCGGTTCCGGCTGCGCGGGCTTGGGCCAGAAGCGGTCGGGCGGCTCGTGACGTACGCCGTGCGTGGCCGCGATGACCTCGTCCACGTCATCGCCCGCGCCGGTGAGCAGCACCGCCCGGCCCAGGGCGGAGGTGCGTTCGAGGCGGGCCGTCCGCCCGTCCGGGAGGTTCACCACCAGCACGCCCGTCAGGTCCTTCTGCACCGACTCGATCATCCGCTCCAGCGTCGCCCGGTGCAGCGGCACGTCCACCGGCCCCCGGTAGCGGAACGGGATCGGGGCCGGCGTGGGCGCGGGCTCGTCGATGAGCCGGATGCGTTCGTCGTGTGCGAACAGGTCACGCAGCAGCCGCAGCTCGAAGTCCTGGTCGGACAGCGAGTAGCGGCGCCCGTCGGCCAGCCGCGACCACGGCCCGGCCAGCGTCACGACGACGTCCTGCACCTTGCCGTCCAGCGCCGCCGCCACCGCCTGCCGCACGGCGGTCCCGGAGGCGCCGGAGACGTCGAGGACGATCTCCACGTACGGCACCAGCCACCGCCGCCCCCGATCCTTGCGCAGGTCACGGCGGAGCGGGACGCGATGGGCCAGGAAGGGCTCCACGGCACGCACCGCCCGCTCCCTGTCGCGATGCTGCGAGGGCAGCCCCAAGTGGACGGCCTGGGCGTCCATGTCGGGCACGAAGACCACGCCGTGCATGGCCAGCCGGTAGGAGAACTCGGTGTCCTCGCCACGCGCGACCGTAGGGTCGAGCCCGCCCACGGCGTGGAAGACCTCCCTGGGAAGGGCGAAGGTCGGCCCCGTGCACACGTGGTACGGATTGCGGCTCTTGCGCAGCCCGTCGGTCTTGGCGATCGTCGCCTCCGTCGAGCTGGCCACCGCCGTCTCCAGGTCGAACAGCTCTCCCAGGTGTCCCGCCAGGAAGACCTGCTCGGGGGTGACGGGCGGCGCGTCGACGAACTTCTTCATGCCGATCGTGACCAGGTAGTCGGTCTCGTGGTGCCAGCGCGCCAGCGCCTCGATGTGCTCCCTGCAGGCCACCATGTCGGAGTCGAGCCGCTGGATGATCTCGCCGTCGGCGGCCTTCGCCCCGGTGTTGACCGCGTTGGAGATGCCCCAGCCGTCGCGCACGCGTACGAGACGGGTGTTGAACGGCCGGATCTCGGGCAGGCGGATCGGCGGGTCGCTGCCGTCGTCGACGACCAGCACCTCCATGAGGTGCTCCGGGTACGTCTGCGCGGCCAGCGCCGCGAGCGTCAGGTCGAGCTTGTCCTGCCCGCCGCGCGCGGGTATCACCACGCTGACGGAAAGGGCGGGTGACCAGGCGCCGAGCCGCGGTGCCGTCACCGGTGAATAGTCGTTCTGCCTCAGAGCAGGACGCGCGTTCATGGTCGTGACCCCCTGGCCGAGACCTTATCGGGAGATGCTGAGAATTTCCTGAATAGTGCTCCTGTCCAATGCAGGAGTTCTGCGGGTGTCCGACCCGTGGACGCCGCTCCGCGACGGTCCCCGGCACCCCGTACACTCTGTGCCCAACAGCGCAGGTAGGGAGTCATCATGAGCAGGTCGTGGCGTGGCCTCATCGAGGAGTACCGCGAGCGTCTTCCGGTCACCGCGAAGACGCCCGTCATCACGCTGCTCGAAGGCGGCACTCCGCTGGTGCCCGCGCACCGCGTCTCGGCGCTCACCGGGTGCGAGGTCTACCTGAAGGTGGAGGGGGCCAACCCGACGGGCAGCTTCAAGGACCGCGGCATGACGATGGCCATCAGCAAGGCCGTCGAAGAGGGCGCCAAGGCGGTCATCTGCGCCTCCACGGGCAACACCTCCGCCTCGGCCGCCGCCTACGCCGTACGCGCCGGGCTGACCTGCGCCGTGCTGGTGCCACGGGGGAAGATCGCGATGGGCAAGCTGGCCCAGGCGCTCGTGCACGGTGCCACGCTGCTGCAGGTCGAGGGGTCGTTCGACGACTGCCTGGAGATGACGCGCAAGCTGTCGTCCAACTATCCGATCGCGCTGGTCAACTCCGTCAACCCGTACAGGTTGCAGGGCCAGAAGACCGCCGCGTTCGAGATCGTCGACGCGCTCGGCGACGCCCCCGACATCCACTGCATCCCGGTCGGCAACGCCG
The DNA here is from genome assembly GCF_040609855.1 of Nonomuraea sp. NPDC004580. Classification (NCBI taxonomy): domain Bacteria; kingdom Bacillati; phylum Actinomycetota; class Actinomycetes; order Streptosporangiales; family Streptosporangiaceae; genus Nonomuraea; species Nonomuraea sp. NPDC004580. Next base: position 692,288 of record NZ_JBEXLH010000001.1, read on the forward strand.
GCAACATCTCGGCCTACTGGATGGGCTACGGCGAATACGCCGACGACGGGGTGGCGACGAAGCGGCCGCGCATGTTCGGCTTCCAGGCCAGCGGCGCGGCGCCCATCGTGCAGGGCGCGCCCGTCACCCACCCGCACACGATCGCCACGGCCATCCGCATCGGCAACCCGGCGTCATGGGCGCTGGCCACCACGGCCCGCGACGAGTCGGGCGGCGTGATCCAGGCGGTGACCGACCGGCAGATCGCGGCGGCGTACAAGTTGCTGGCACAGGAGGAGGGCGTGTTCGTCGAGCTCGCTTCAGCCGCCAGCGTAGCGGGGTTGCTGCAGGCCCACGCGCAGGGCATGGTTGACCCGGGGCAGCGCATCGTGTGCACGGTGACGGGCAACGGGCTGAAAGACCCTGACTGGGCGATCTCGGGGGCGCCCGCACCGGTGGTCATCCCCATCGACGTCCACGCCGCCGCGGCGGCGCTCAACCTCGCCTGACGGGGAGTGACGAGGGAAAAGTGAACGAATGAGGACCGTTGACATTCGCGTGCCCGCGACGTCGGCCAACCTGGGGCCGGGTTACGACGCGCTCGGGCTCGCGCTGAGCCTCCACGACGAGGTCACGGCCACGCTCACCGGGGAGCGCGGCGTCCACGTCGTCGTGGAGGGCGAGGGGGCGGGGGAGGTCGATCCCGGCGAGGGGCATCTGGTCGTCAAGGCCATGCGGGTGGCGTACGACCGCATGGGCGTGCCCCAGCCGGAGGGCATACACCTGCACTGCCGCAACCGCATCCCGCACGCACGGGGTCTCGGGTCGTCGTCGGCCGCGGTCTGCGCGGGCATTCTCGCCGCGCGCGCACTCGCGGACTCGGGGGAGAACGCGCTGAGCGACGACGACGTCTACGCGCTGGCCGCCGAGATGGAGGGCCATCCCGACAACGTCGCGCCCTGTCTTTCCGGCGGGCTGACGGTCTCGTGGTCCGACCACACCGGGCTGCCGCATAAGCTGAAACTAGCTCCCGACCAGCGCATCCGTCCGGTCGTCTGCGTCCCTTCGACGCGGCTGTCGACGGAGGCCGCCCGGGGGCTGCTGCCGAAGGACGTGCCCCACGAAGACGCCTCCTTCAACGCCGGCCGGGCCGCGCTGCTGATCGCGGCGCTGACCCAGCGGCCAGAGCCAGGGCTCCTGCTCGCCGCCACAGAAGATCGGCTCCACCAGCGATACCGCGCGCCTGCCATGCGGCAGAGTGCGGATCTGGTAGAACGTCTCCGTGCAGTGGGCGTGCCCGCGGTCGTTTCGGGAGCGGGTCCCACGGTTCTTGCGTTTTCGACATCGGATTCGCAGGATTTGATCGCGCCAGAAGTGGGTAATGACTGGCACATCCAGCAAATGGACGTCGACCCGGTTGGTGCGAACGTTCAGTTCCCCGAGACACGCTGATGCCTCTTTAGACCTTCAGGGAATAGCCGTGTGCGCTGGTGATGTTAGGCTGATAGCCGCACCAGATGCCCCCTTGGTGGGTGCGTGCTTGTCAGCCATACATCGCTGCATCATGCTTCACGTCGCGAGGCGTGAGCAGCGCGGCTGTCTCCCCGGAATCCGTTGCCTCCGGTTGGCCCACACCCGGTTGGCGCAACGCGAGGTGGCGACGACGGGGATCTGCGCGTTCGGATCATCTCGACATCTGGTTGGCGACAGCAATCTGGGGGGTGTCAGCCACGCGCCAAGGGCCATCGGCGGCGTGGATGAACCCCTCCCCAAGAGTGGCGGCCGTCTCAAGCGACAGCCGATGATCGCAAAGTGCACCCCGACCCGGTCTGTCCCGCCGGATCGCAAGCACCTCCGGGACGCCCGGAAGAACAAATCCGGCGCCCGACCCCTGGGAAGGACCTTTTAGTTGAGCGACACCACCGAACTCCTCTCCGACGCATCAGGCGCTGAGCCGGCGTCCGGCGACACCCCCACCCGCGCAGCGGCCAAGCCGCGTGCGCGTCGCTCCGGCACCGGCCTGTCCGCCAAGGTGCTGCCCGAGCTGCAGAAGATGGCAGCGGAGCTGGGCATCAGCGGGACCGGGCGCATGCGGAAGAGCCAGCTCATCGCGGCCATCCAGGAGAAGCAGGGTGGCGGTTCCGGAGACGGCGCAGCGACGGCCGCGCCGGTGGCCGAGGCCCCCGCGGCCGCCCCCGCAGAGGCGGCGCCCGCGGCGGAGCGACCCACCCGTACACGCAGGGAACGTTCCCGCGCCAAGACCACGGAAGAGCCCGCGCAGCAGCCCGCCGCCGCGCCCGAGCCCGTGGCCGCGGCGCCTGAGCCGGTCGCCGCCGCCGTGGCGGAGCCGGTCGTGGAGCAGCAGACGCAGCCCGCGGACGCCGGACAGGGCGAATCGCGCTCCGAGCGCGGCGAGAGCAGGCGCGAGCGCCGCAGCCGTGGCGAGCGCCGCGAGCGCGGCGAGCGGGGCAGCGACCGTAACAGCGACCGTGGTGACCGCGGCGACCGCACCAGCGACGGCGGTCGTGACGGCGGCCGTGACGGCGGTCGTGACGGCGGTCGTGACGGCGGTCGTGAC